>CAZHKI010000162.1:0-1549 GCA_964533365.1 uncultured Maribellus sp.
AGGTCGTCCATGCAATGGTCGAGGGCATAACGGATGAGCGATTTTAAAAAGTCCTCGGCCAGGTCCATGTTGTCTTTCAGGTCGTAGAAGGCCATTTCGGGTTCAATCATCCAGAATTCGGCCAGGTGGCGGGTGGTGTTCGAGTTTTCGGCCCTGAACGTTGGCCCGAACGTATAAATTTCGCCCAGCGCTGTGGCGCCCAGTTCGCCTTCCAACTGCCCCGAAACGGTGAGGTTGGTGGGCCTTCCGAAAAAGTCCTGGCTGAAGTCAATTTCACCGGTTTCGTTCAGCGGCGGATTTTTTGCATCCAGTACCGACACCCTGAACATCTGCCCGGCGCCTTCGGCGTCGCTGGCTGTAATGATGGGGGTATGAAGGTAAATGAATCCTTTTTCGTTAAAATACTGGTGAATGGCAAATGCCATGGCATGGCGGATGCGGAATACAGCACTGAATGTGTTGGTACGGAACCGCAAATGGGCATTTTCGCGCAAAAATTCGAGCGAATGTTTTTTTGGCTGAATCGGGAATTTTTCCGGATCGGCTTTTCCGAGGATTTCAATTTTTTCGGCAACCAACTCTACTTTTTGCCCGCTTCCGGCCGATTCGGACAGCGTTCCATAAACAGCCAGTGAGGCGCCGGTGTTGATTTCACGTAAAATGGAATCGTCAAAAAGGTTGACGTCGGCAACAATTTGCAGGTTGTGAATGGTTGACCCATCATTCAAAGCTATAAAACTGACATTTTTACTGCCCCGTTTTGTCCTTACCCAACCTTTTGCTACCACTGCTTTTCCTGTTTCGCCATGCAGCAGGATGTTTTTAATTTTTTCCCGTTTCATGAATTGAATCTCTTTAATAACACATTTTTTCTGTTCGTGGGGACAAAAGTACATTTTCTGCCGGATAATTGGATTGAAGTGTTCTGTAAATAACCCGATTTTTGAAATAATGATAAGATACCGGATGTTGGTATATCAAAAAGAGGAATTTGCACAGGCAGTTGGTCTTTCAATTTCCCTGAAAGGAAAAGAGCATGAAAAGAGGCTGTCACATCAGAATGAGTAACAGCCCCGTATTGTAAAATTGATTGATTAATTCGAACAATCAGTAAAAAATAAACCCGGTTGAATTTTTGCTTCAACCGGGGTATATTTATTTGCGATAAGTTTTCAATAAGCAGGTGAAATGATTAACCCCTTCTTTCGCTTTCAAGGGTTCCGGGAACCGGTACAGTGGCTGTTTGCATGTAACCAATGTTGCCCATGATGTAGGTTTCCGGCCCTAATTTCATGTCGGAGTTCATCATTTCATCGTAGGTTACTTCTTTCCCGGTGTAAGCTGAAACCCGGCCCATGATGGCTACCATGTTGGTAATAGCGGTTGCTTCAGCTTCGTTGAACGGGATATCCTGACGGATGCAGGTAACCAGGTTGATGTGTTCCTGTACATACGGGCTGGTTTCCGAACCTTCGGCGGTGAACAGTGCATTTCCGGCAGCATCCACAATTTTGGGTTTGTGCCCGTCGGTGATGGCAATGGCTTTTGT
>CAZHKI010000162.1:1559-2559 GCA_964533365.1 uncultured Maribellus sp.
CCGTGGAAGATTTCGTAAACACCGTTCCCGCAACCGTTAATCTGGCGGCAGGTACTGTGCATGTGGCGTCCGTCGCCAAAAACGAAATCCACGCTGAAGTTATCGTACTGGTCGCCGGTGATCCTGCGTTGTCTTGAACCAAAACCAAGGGCTTTCACCGGATGGTCGCCCATGTACCACATGGCCACATCGAGGTTGTGAACGTGCTGTTCAACAATGTGGTCGCCCGAAAGCCAGCACCAGTTTACCCAGTCGCGGATCATCCATTCCATTTCGCTCCAGCTTGGATTGTTGTCGCGGTGCCATAATTTGCCACCGTTCCAGTAAACGTTTGCTGAAACGATTTTCCCGATGGCATTGTTTTGTATTTCTTTATACAGGTTTACGTAGCTGTGTTCGTGTCTTCTTTGTGTGCCGGTTACTACTTTCAATCCCATGGAGTCGGCCATTTTAGCGGCAGCTAATACCTGGCGGATTCCTACTGGATCAACGGCAACAGGTTTTTCCATGAATACATGTTTGCGTGCTTTAACAGCGGCTTCGAAGTGCTGCGGGCGGAATTTTGGAGGAGTGGCCAGAATAACGATGTCAACTCCTGAATCGATTACTTTTTCGAAAGCGTCGAAACCAACAAAGCAGTTTTCAACGGGGACTTCCTGTCCTTTTTCGGTTTTAATTTTTTCGCGGCAACTGTCAACCCTGTCCTGGAATACATCGCCAAGAGCGGTTACTTTCAGCCCCGGACCAGCATCCAGAAAATTGATGGCAGCGCCTGAACCACGACCGCCGCAACCAATGATCCCGGCTTTCAGTTCTTTCCCTTCGGGAGCTGTTGCCAGCATCGGCGGGAATTTGTACTCGGTGGGAACCCAATCGAACGCACCACTTGTTGCTTTACTTCCGCCTGAAGTACAGGAAGAAAGAGCACCAACACCCATTGCGCCGGCTGCGCCAGGGCGAGCGATTCCTCCTCGCCCCGATTGACCAGGTACTCGGTATA
>CAZHKI010000162.1:2569-8091 GCA_964533365.1 uncultured Maribellus sp.
TGCGCCAACTGCGGCTGCCCCGGCTAAAAATTTCCTTCTCGAAAAATTATTGTTACTCATAATAAAATGTTTTTAGTTGAATTTAGGATTCTAAATTTATTAATTTTTTCCAGTTTTTTCATCAAAGTCGCAAACAACTCTAAAACTAATGTAATTACAGTCGGACAACCACCAGATACTTTTGGGCATCTGTGGGTCGGTTTTCAGCCAATCGACCGATTTGGTGTAATCACGGGCAGCGCTTCTGACTTCCCCAACAGGACTTCTGAAATAACCTCCCCGTACTACACGTTCTTCGCCCGATTCCGGGCCGTGGGGATCTTTTGCCCCGTTTTGAAGTTGTCCGTAGGCATCTTCGGCATACCAGTCTGAACAATATTCTGCTGCATTACCCAGCATATTTTTCAATCCAAACGGGTTGGCCTGGACGGCATCGGGTTCCTCGGTTTTTGCCCGGCTGTTTTCGGAATAAATAACATACTGATTGATATCAGAGCTTCCTTTTCCGAAAAGTTTGCCAATGAATCCCTTTTCTCCAAAATCTTTAGGATTACCCGGGAAGAAGTAGGGTGTTTCTGTTCCGCCCCGTGCGGCATATTCCCATTCTGCTTCGGTGGGTAACCGGTAATTTTTGCCGGTAACCTGTGAGAGCCATTTGCAGTATGTTTCAGCGGAATGATAACTCATGGTAATGGCAGGCCGGTTTCCTAATCCCCAGTTTTGGTCGGGCTGGCCGTAAGGAGGTGTTGGCCCTGAAATTGCGTCCACATCCGATTCGGTGCGGGTGCCTTCGGTGTCGGTCGATCTCCCTTCTGCTGCTGTGGCGCTGTAGAAAGCAAGGTATTCATTCCAGGTCACTTCTACTTCGGCCATAAAGAACGGGCTGATGGAAACCTCTTTTTGCGGCCCTTCGTCGGCTTTTCGCATCGCTTCATTTTCGGGGCTTCCCATTTTAAATGTTCCGCCCGGAATGGCTTTCATCTGGAAGGAGATGGTTGTTCCCGGAATGGTTTCGGTGAAATTTTCGTGGCCCGAAACCTGTGCCGGTTCGGTAAACCGTTCTTTATTTTCGCTGCCGGTGCTGCCAAATTCAACGTTTTTGGCGTGCAGTGCATTGGGGTCGTAATGCCCGACATTGAGGTGGCAGTTGATGCAAAGCAGCTTGTCTTCATTTTGCGAGTAATACAAGTGGGCATCCTGTCCTTCTTTGGTCAGCGTGAGCGGAAACAGGTTTTCGTGGCAACTCACACACGATGACTGAAATGTATGGTGTTGTGCAAATTCGAGTGTCGATTTTTCTTCCCAGTTGAAATCAGCGCTGTCTTTAAAAACATAACCATAAGCGTCTCTTGCAAAAGCTTTCATTTTTTCGGGCAGATATCCCTGCCCTTTGGGGGGCAGGTGACATTCAACACATCCAACATGGATGCCAACCCGGGTATCGTAGTGTGTTGACATTTTCCATGATTCAAAAACATGGGGGTGCACGTGGCAGATTTCACACGATTCGTTGGTTGATGTTACGTCCATAACTTTATGGAACAGGAGGGTGAAAATGATTCCCAGCACTAAACCAAGGAACAGAACCAGAAGTATTTTTTTTCGCAGAAATGAACCAACCTTTTTTAGCATTTTTTGTTTTTGATCTCTTAGGTAAATACTGACTTTTTTTTGAATGCCCCAAATTTAATAAATTATCGCAGCTAAGAATCATGTTATAAAAAACATAGAAATAATTTAGAAGCAATAAAAATATTCCGGAATGAAATGAATAATTCCTGTTCCGGGCATTCATATTTATATGACGTATTTTTTTGCTGTCTCACCTATTGGGAACCTGTATTTTTATTAAAGCAGAAAAAGGTTGCCCGGGGAAGGACAACCAGGGGAATTTCAGGATACTACATGAAAGGATTTTTGGGAAGGATTTGTTGGTGGTTTACGTTTGGAAAGATATCCCGGAATTATTTCGGTAATGTTTCAAAAAAATTAAAAGGCAGTTAAAATTTGTTCGTTGGTTTTGAAACCGGGCCGGTTGAGAATGGTTAAAAAAGACAGTTATTTTTTGTAACTTATCCGAATGAACAGGTTAGCCCGGAATATGAACGATTTTCTTGGACTTTTTTTCCCGGAAATATGCATTACCTGCGGCGATCGGCTGGTTTCGCAGGAGCGGTTGGTCTGTTTTCGCTGCTGGCACGATTTGCCGGTGACCAATTATCAATTAACCACTGAAAACAAGGTTGCCCAGATTTTCTGGGGCCGGGCAATGATTGAAAATGCCACTTCCTATTTTACCTACCGCAAAGGGAGTAACTACCAGAAACTGATTCATGGCATCAAATACAAAGGTTTTAAGGAACTGGGTTTTGAAACGGGGCGAAAGTTTGGTTTTGTTTTATGCGAGGCTGAACATTTCAGGAATGTAGATGTGATTGTTCCGGTGCCGCTGCACCCGAAAAAACAAAAAATGCGCGGGTACAACCAGAGTGAATGGATTGCCCGCGGAATGGCCGACACCATGAACAAAACCCTTTCGTCGGGAAACCTGGTCCGCAAAATGTTTACCGCCACGCAAACCCGCAAAAACCGGTTCGAACGCTGGCAAAATGTGGATGGAATTTTTGAAGTTGAAAATCCGGAAGCATTCGCAGGAAAACACATCCTTTTGGTTGACGACGTGGTTACCACTGGCTCAACCCTCGAAGCCTGCGCTTTTCAGTTGCTGAAGATTGAAAACATTAAAGTTAGTATTGCCACGCTGGCCTTTGCCGATTTTTAACCTTATTTTTGGCTTTTAGCAAGAAAGGAAAATTCAGGTTCCGCCCGACGGCCTATTTTTGAATCCATCAATTCCTGTCAACCATGAATGTAAAAGCCGATACCATGAATGATTATCACGAACGGATAAACCGGGTCATCCAGTTCGTGAATACTCATTTGGATGAAGAACTCGACATTTCGAAACTCGCCGGAATAGGAAATTATTCCCCTTATCATTTTCATCGGATTATGCGCGCTTATCTGGGTGAACCGCTGGGGGCATATGTCGTCCGGGTGAGGATGGAAACGGCGGTTACCCTGCTTTTGTATTCAACCGAAACCGTGAATTCCATCGCGTTAAAAGTTGGTTATGACAATCCTCCTTCATTTCATAAAGCTTTTAAAAAGCGGTTTGGCATTTCACCGGCTGAATACAGGAATGATAAAATGAGATGGTTTAAAAATGAAAGTTCAAAAATTAAATTTATTGTTATGGAAAACCTGAAAAGCCTTCAGCCTGAAATGAAAGAGATAAAACCCAAAAAGGTGATTTATGCCCGTTCGCTGGGCGATTATAATGTAAGCTCCGAAAAATGCTGGAAAACCGTTTGCAGCTTTGCCGAAAAAAATAAGTTGTTTGGATTTGGTACCGAATTCATCGGAATCAGCCACGACGACCCAAAGGTTACCGAAGCCGGCAAATTGCGTTACGATGCCTGTATTGTTATAAAAAAAGATGTGAAACCCGAGGGTGAAATCGGGGTGCAGGAAATTCCGGGCGGAAAATATGCTGTATTTACCCACAAGGGGCCCTACGAAAAACTGTTGAGCAGCTACGACTATATTTTTGGGAAATGGCTGCCCGAAAGCGGCCATGAATTACGGAACGTACCCGGGTTTGAAAAATACCTGAATGCCCCGGAAGATACGAAGCCTGAAAAACTGCTGACCGAAATTTATATCCCGGTGCAGTAGTTCCGAAAAAAAAAGCCGGGGAATGCCGCAAAGCCAGGTGGCAATGTTCAGAAAATTCCCCGGTTTTTTTGTTCAACGGTCGAGACGGTAATTCACCGCCAGCGAAATAACATTGTTGAACTGGTTGTTTTTCCAGTACGAAGTGGTCCCTTCCACCCCCTGAATGGCACGGAGCGGCACGACAGACATTGCAAAGCGCAGGTCGAGTTTCAGGTTGTCGAGCATGTCGAACCGGAACCCGAGAAAAGGCTGGAGATCGAAATGTTTAAATGCGTTTTGATCTTCCGGGACAAATTCTCCGCTTTCATCAAATTCTTTGGCATGGATAAGGTAGCCAAACGAAGCTCCGGCAATAACCGATCCCCGGTCGCTGGTGCGAAACCCGGCGTAAACCGGAATATCGAGGTAACCCAGCCGCATGATGTATTTTTCGGGTTCGGTCATTTTGGGTTTCATCCGGCTGCGTGCCCCTTTTTGTGAATATTTAATATCCATGCCGGCAAAAATGGCAGGCGCCACATCGGTTTGGACATAAAACCCACCCAGAATACCGGGTTTGTTGTACCCGCTGTATTTGTCGCCCTCAACCTGGGTGGCGTTGTAACCGGCCACGATACCGCCTTCGAAACGCTGCGCGGTTGCCGCATATACAAGCAAAATCAAAAATGCCGCTATCGTTGTTTTTTTTATCATAAATACCGTTTTTCAAGTTCATGTTTTAACAAACCTACTCCTTTTACCGCTTTTTCGCGAATGGATGTTACATTTTTTTGATGAACTGTGGGCGAATCGGGGTCGATAACAAAAACCGGGGTGCCGGGTTTGACATAATGGACCAGGCTGGCCGCCGGGTAAACTTCGAGCGAGGTGCCAATGACCACAAAGATGTCGGCATTTTCGACCAGCGGCAAAGCCTGCCGGATGGCCGGCACCGGTTCGCCAAACCAGACAATGTGCGGGCGGAGCTGGCTCCCTTTTTCGCACAGGTCGCCCAGGTTCAGTTCCCAGTGGTCGAGCGTGTAAATCAGGCCGGGATCGGCGGTGCTGCGGGCTTTGCGCAGTTCGCCGTGCAGGTGAAGCACTTTGCTGCTGCCGGCCTGTTCGTGCAGGTCGTCCACATTCTGGGTGATGATTTCCACATCGAAGTCATTTTCCAGTCCGGCAAGGCCCAGGTGCCCGGCATTGGGTTTGGCTTCAAAAAGCTGTTTGCGGCGTTCGTTGTAAAAACGCAACACCAGTCCGGGATTTCGCTGCCAGGCTTCGGGAGTTGCCACTTCAGCCACATCGTACTGTTCCCACAGACCGCCCATGTCGCGGAAGGTTTTCAGCCCGCTCTCCTGGCTCATGCCTGCCCCTGAAAGAATTACCAGTTTCTTTTTCATGAAGTGAAAAGGTTTGAATCAAAGATACCATTTTGGTGGAAATTTTTTGCTGTAGCGGGGCTGCGAGCTGTGAGCTTCAATCCCTCCAACACTTGAATCAATGAACTCTTATTATGAGAGCGTAAAAAATTTACCAAGAATTCAGAAAGACATAAATAGTGCTAAAAGACAATTAATGTTACAACTGGAAGATTTAATAGAGAAACTTGAAAAAGCTCACAATCTTACAGTAGAATTATCAAAGAAATTGAGAGTAAATTTGATAAACTTAGACGACAGAAATAAAATAACTTTTGCATAGAAGGACTCTGAGCGGTCGGCACGACCCAGCGATGAGTCGGTGTTAAACTATACCCGCCGGGCCAAACATAGAACAGCAACGCAGGTTTCGGTAGTACGCCA
>CAZHKI010000163.1:0-8080 GCA_964533365.1 uncultured Maribellus sp.
TTCCGATTTTGTCGTCAGTCCTTTTTCAACGGCCTGGCGTGCAATCGATGCAGCCCTAGAAATGTCTTCGTACGACGAGTTGGTGCAACTCCCGATTAATCCCACTGAAACTTCCATTGGCCAGTTATTTTCGAGGGCAGTTTGTCTCATTTTCGAAACCGGGGTTGCTCGGTCGGGCGTAAATGGCCCGTTGATGTGTGGTTCCAGTTCCGAAAGGTTGATTTCGATTAACTGGTCGAAATAGAGCTCCGGATTTTGATAAACTTCATCGTCGGCTTTCAAATGTTCTTTAATTTCACCGGCAAGCCGGGCAACTTCCGATCTTCCGGTTGCTTCGAGATAGCGTTTCATGCTGTCGTCGAAGGCAAAAAGGCTGGTGGTTGCGCCCACTTCGGCACCCATGTTGCAAATGGTGCCTTTCCCGGTGGCCGACAGCGATTCGGCCCCTTCGCCAAAGTATTCAATAATGGCGCCGGTGCCACCTTTAACAGTGAGGATTCCGGCCACTTTCAGGATGATGTCTTTTGGTGCTGTCCAGCCGTTGAGTTTGCCGGTAAGTTTTACCCCGATGAGTTTGGGCATTTTTAGTTCCCAGGCCATGCCGGCCATCACATCCACGGCGTCGGCGCCGCCCACACCAATGGCAACCATTCCCAAACCGCCGGCATTGGGCGTGTGCGAGTCGGTGCCAATCATCATTCCTCCGGGGAAAGCATAATTTTCCAGAACCACCTGGTGGATGATTCCGGCGCCCGGTTTCCAGAACCCAATACCGTATTTGTTCGAAACCGATTCTAGAAAATTGAATACTTCCTGGTTGGCATTCCGGGCAACGTGCAAATCAGTTTTCCCATCAACCTGTGCCTGAATGAGGTGGTCGCAGTGAACGGTTGACGGGACAGCAGCTGTTTTTTTGCCAGAATTCATAAACTGGAGCAACGCCATCTGGGCAGTGGCATCCTGCATCGCAACCCGGTCGGGCGCAAAATCGACATAGTCGGCCCCCCGGTTGAAAGCCTGGAGTTGCTGCGTTTCAAACAGGTGCGCATAAAGAATTTTCTCGGAGTAGGTAAGGGGCCGGTTTAATAATTCCCGGCTTTTCCGGATTTTTTGTGGTATTCCGGCATAAACATTTTTAATAAGGTTTAAATCGAACATAGGATATTTATATTTTTTTTAATTCGCTGTTGAATTGTCATAAAAAATTAACAATAAAATTCCTGAATTGTTGAACCATGGCTTAACTATTTTCAACGAAACGAAACAGCATAAAATAAACCGGCAGTGGTTCGCTGAATTTAATACTGAATCTTTGGATGGTTCGATTTTATGATTCAGAATCATTATCCTGAATGTTAAGAAAGGTTCAGGGGGAAAGGTTTTTTATTAAGCTTTTGCAAAAAACTGATTTTAATAATTCATTGCTGGGGAAAAATTTGTGCAGAAATTTTTATATTCAGCAAATGGTTTGAGTACCTGATTTTGTCATTTTGGTTTTTATCTTTGCAGTAATAAAACGATTTAGCAGTTTTGATTAGGAATTCATATTTTTTGACAAAAAGTTTACCGGATTTATAATTTAACTATTGAAAAAATAAAATTATGCTGACAAATTATTTTAGACTGTGGATTGTGGCCTGTTCAATTATATTGGGAACGGCAGGATTGGGTTATGCGCAAAAAGCGCCGGTACTTCGGTTTAATAAAGACGGGAAATTTAAAATTGTTCAGTTTACCGACATTCACATGAAGGAATACAACGAAGGTAAGCGTGATACGGTGATTGAAATTATAACCACGGTACTTCAACGTGAAAAACCCGATTTGGTTGTTTTGACCGGCGATATTGCCACATCGGCCAACGTGGAAAAAGCCTGGGGTACAGTGCTTCAGCCCATGATTGATGCGCGGGTTCCGTGGGCTGCAGTTTTTGGGAACCACGACGGGGAACATCAATACTCGAACCGGCAGATTATGGAATTTTTACTCCGGATGCCCTACAATTGTTCACAAATGGGACCGAAAAAGTTCAGTGGCGCCGGAAATTATGTTCTCGAAATTAAAGGATCAACCGGGAAAAAGGATAAGGCGCTGATTTACTGCATCGATTCGAATGCCTATACCGAAGACGGGAAAAATCCGGAACTGGGGAAATACAACTGGATAAAATTTGACCAGATAAAATGGTACCGCGAAACAAGCCAGGCATATACTTCGAAAAACGGGAACAATCCGTTGCCGGCTCTTGCGTTTTTTCACATTCCGCTGCCGGAATACGAAGCCGTTTCAAAAAAGGAAACAACCGTGGGTGTTAAACTCGAAAGTGTGGCTTCGCCGGTTATCAACTCGGGCATGTACAGTGCCATGCTTGAAATGAAAGATGTGATGGGCGTTTTTGTCGGGCACGATCACGACAATAACTATATTGGGACTTTAAACGGCATTTGTCTGGCGTATGGCTGCAAAACCGGGATGGACTCGTATGGCAAACTCGACAAAGGCGCGCGGGTGATCGAATTGTACGAGGATGGCCGCCGGTTCGACAGTTGGATTCATACCCTGAAAAACAGCAGGGAATATTTCGTAAGTTATCCGGAAACATTTCAAAAATGAAAAGCTTTTTCATATTACTGTCGTTATTTTGATTCCGGAAAACAATGATCCCACCTACGGAAGGTAATCCCCTTGATTGGAACAGCGAAAACAACCACCTGCAGGTCTTCGGGAGGGTGGGGTACTGTTGTTCATAATGCCCAGGTTCAGCTATCGGTTACCATCCTTTCGGGATGACCAACTGGTCGGCACAAAATGGGAATTTGAAACGGACAACAAACCAAAAGAATTGATAAACTGACAGAGTCTAAAGATTTCTTGTGGTTCTGTCAGTTTATTTCATCTATTCTGAATGTCAGCGTCATTTCAGCCAAAACAAAGCATGAGCAGTTGAACGAGCGATGAATTTTTTCGTCAGATTTCAACGTTCACTTCCAGTTCTTCCAGTTGGGTGATTTGTTCGTGGCTGATTCTATTTCCTTTCAGGTTGATGTATTCCAGTTGGTTCAATTCAAAAACCGGCTCAATATCGGTGATGTTGTTTCCGCTCAGGTCAAGCACCCGCAGGTTTTGCAGGTTTCCCAGCGCATCGATGATCCCGATTTGGTTGTTGGACAGGTTCAGTTCCTCTACCATTCGCAGATTTTCCATGGGGCTGACATCCACAATATAATTGTCCGATAAGTCGAAAATTCGGGTGTGGACGCAAAACTGGATACCGTCGAGGTTGCCAATATCGGAAGCTGAGAGTTCCAGTTCTTCCATATCTTCGAGGTACCAGCTTGGAAATTCCTTGTTCGTATGGCCAAAATACCTGATTTTGATGGCATCGTACAATGAAATCCGTTTATTTTTTCGAAAAGATTCCTTTTCAGCCGCACCGGTTTTTTGTTTTTCGCTGACATAGGTAAACCCTTCGCTGCCCAAATCCCAGTCGTAAACCGGCGAATAGTCGATGTCATCGAAACTTTCGAGTGCTGTGGCCATTTCTTCAATGCGTTCCAGTTTCAGGATATGCGAATATTGTAACAGTGCGTCAAAATTATTTTCAGCAGCCAGCTTTTCAATCTCTGTGCGGTGAATATTCCCCCGGTCGGGATGGTACAACATCATCAGTTTCGAGAAGCCTTTGCCGTATTCGTCAATTTCAACCGGAACAAAATCGCTAATCATTTCGGCAAATTTTTGCAGGGTACTGAATTGCTGCTTTTTATACAGGTTCAGCAAAATGGCTGAAATGACATTCAGGTTAACTGCTGAATAAGCTTCCAGCAGGTTATTTTTTAATGTTTGAATTTTCATGTTTTTATGTTGTACGGGTGCGGCGGTTTTTAACCGCCGATTTTTAAAATCGCGGATAAAATCCGCGACACCCGGGTGCCGTTTATTTTTGCATCGCCTGTTTTCTCAATTCTTCCGGCATTTTTTCGATGGCATACCGAAGTGAGGTTCGCGGCATTACTGCTTTTTTGCTCATTACATAATCAAAAACAGCCTGCTGGTCAAACTGGCTGGCAGCTTTCAGCATCCAGCCGTATCCTTTTTGTACCATGTCGTCGCTGTCCAGCAAAAGTATGTCGGCAATTTCGAAAATGTTTTTCTGAAACAGTCCTTTCCGGGCCGGAATAATCAGCGAAACTGCGGCGGCGCGTTTTACCCAGCGGTTTTCGGAGTGAGCAAATTCTTTCAGTTTCGAAATAAATTCAGGGTACATCATTACAAAATCACCGACGGTGTGGTTACAAAGCGTGTCGCACGATGCCCAGTTGCTCACGTAGTTTTTTATCCAGCGTTCCATAATTTCGAAATCGGCAGGTTCAAACTTTTTACTTAGCCTTTCCGACCAGACACACGCCACAAACGACTCTTCCATATAACCCGACTGCCATAGTTTTTCGCACATCGCAAATATTTCAGCTTTTGGCAAGTCCTTGATTTCTGTAAAAATATCTTTGGCAATTTTCTGAACGGTGGCCGATTTTATGCCATAAACCGTAATTTTTTCTTTAAAGAAATATTCGCTTTGTTTCCGGGTTTTTTCGTCGGCGTTTGCAATAAGTGCTTCCCTGATTTTTGTAATGATTGCTTCCATTATTTTATGAAATTGATGGTGTAATTTTTTTCATTTCCGTAAAGTTCGTCAAAAACAAACTGCGATTTCTCAGCCAGGTGTTTCGTTTCTTCAACGGTTAGTTTGTCGGGGTCGCCAGCCTGTTCCGAAACTGAAAGCACTCCTCCGGGTTTCATCATCCGGTAGAATTCGCTGAGGTATTGTTCCCGGTTTTCCACTTCGCCCAAAACAGTAACCAGAAAAATGCGGTCGAAATAATTATCGGGCAGCCCGAATTTATGACCATTGCAAAGGTAATATTTCACATTTTGTAGATTCCTTTTTTCAATTCTTTTCTTTGCTTTTTCAAGCATCTCGGGTTGGATATCGGCAAGAACAAGTTCCCCGCTACTTAAATATTTTGCCACCGGCACACTGAAATATCCCGGGCCCGTGCCTACTTCCAGTACACTCATGCCGGGTGCCAGCTTGATTCTTCGAATCAGTTTCCTGGGCGATAAAATCAGGTTTCGTAGCGGAATTAGTAACGTAAACGCCCACTGATGCGGGAAAATGCCTTTTGATGAGAAACTTTTTTGGGACTCAGTTGGTTTCATTTTTTTATTCAATAAAAATATGACGTTTTTTAATCAGGCATTTTAAAATGACCCTATTCGCGCTCAAATTTCAGCAATTTCAATCAAACAATCAATCAAATGGCTTTTATGTTATATACATAACGATATTACCTAATTGGTAAAGTCATTTCAAACTGGTTTACAAAATTGCTGAACCCAAGTTTTTCGAGGGTTTCGGCCAGGTAGTTTTTTTCTTCCACATTCAGCACGACGAGTTTTTCACTTTCGGTGTGCTTAGCCAGTTCATTGATTAAATGCGCTTCCAGTCCCCACTGTTTCCACTCCTTCAGAATCCCGATTTGCGGAATGTCGCCTTTTGTTTTATGGACAAAACCATAGCAAAGTAACTGGCTTGAAGATGAAAGGGAAACAAAAGTGTAATTTTCCTTTACATTAATAACCGACCTGATTTCGTTTTGCCAGGTTGGTGGAAAAAGATTGTATTTTTCTTCATTTTCAAAATTCGAGGCTGGATTGACAAATGAGATTCCAAATCCATGTTCGGGGATCGGACGCAGCTTTTCCTTTTCAATTTCGAAACAGTGCAATCTCCGTGTTTTTGTAAATCCGTGTTTTTCATAGAGTTTAATAGCCGGAGTGTTGTTTTCAAGCACTTCGAGCACAAACCTGCTGACTCCCTTTTCTTTCAGCAACGGTAGTAACTCTTTCAGCATCATTTCGCCAATTCCTTTGCGCTGAAAAGCTTTTATTACTCCGGTTCCTCCATCGTAACAGGATTTTTTGCCACCGGTTTCGCGATAGCCGGTTAAAATAAAACCAACTAATCGTTCCCCGTCAAAACAACCCACCGAAAAGTCGGGATTTAGATCACGGGCCACCATCATCTCTTTTAGTTTTTTTAGCGGCATTTCCAGCCGCACTTCATATTCTGAAAAGGCGTCAATAAAAGCTTCGTGTATCTTTTCAACGGCAACTCCGCAGAGTGATTTTATCTGTAATTTATTCATTATTATATTATTAATGCACTTATTTTACCCGATTATTTTAGGATAGATGATTATCCGGATGGTTTGATCCACCTTCCGTTAATCGATAAAATGTTCACGCTTCATTTGTTTTTTTTCGCGGGAAACAAATAATACAGCCTACTCTGGTTTTGTAGGTTTCGTACTGTTTGCCATAAACTTTCTGAAGTTGTGTTTCTTCTTCTTTTACCAGTAAAAGGGTGGCTGCACACATTGCAACAGCCGAAAGTAGAAACAACCAGTTATGGAAAATCAGCGACAGCGAAGGCAGGATAAACAAAATCCAGCACGAATAAATCGGGTTTCGCGAGCAAGCGTACATCCCGGTTTGTAACAGTTTTCCTTTTGGAAAGTTGCGCGAAAACTGAACAACAGATGCAACAAACAGGATGATCCCGGCAGCAAGCCAGATAAACCCTGCTGTTTTTACAACATGGTTTTCAGAAAACGGAAATTCTGATAACCGGACTGGAATAAATTCAGCAACTACTGCTGCCAATAAAAACGGTGCTGTGCGGAGAATAATTCGCGGGCCAACACCACGGGCGTCGAGACCCGATGTTGATTTAAAAAATTGATTCATGGTTTTATGCTTTAAGATGAAATTCGATCGCTGATTTAATTTTGCGCAAACGCCGTTTCATAAACCGGCCCTTTATTACGCGAAGTTGTTCGTGTTGTTTTATTAATTTTCTTTTGAAGTTTAATGTCGCCGATTTCATTTTTTACCATATTCTTTTTTACAATTACATTATAAACACGGAAGCTGTTATATCCGTCAAGACTAACGTCAAGAATATAATCTCCTGGTTCAAGCATGGTAAGTGTAAATATGCCTTTGTTGTTGGTGAGCGTTCCAACCACCAGTTTTTTCCCGTCGGATGTATAAAGGTCGATGGATACAGATTGAAGCGGATTTTCGGTTGTAAAGTCAACAATCCGTCCGCAAACCTGGCCCTTCCCCGAAATACTGATGCTGCTCATGGCTTTTGAGGCAGTGCTATGCAGCAACAAAAATGATGTGCAAATCAAAATGGTAATGTTTAATGTTTTCATGGCTTTGATATTCTGTTTCTTGTTTTCTAACAGCATAAAATTCTTAAATATTGTTTACCTGCACCAAATTATTCAGGTGAACGGGCGAAATTTAAGGACGAATGGCGATGATGAGTGAATGAATGAGAACATTAACTCCGTTGTTCACCGTCCCGGTTGGAATGAAGGATGGATGCGAAAAGAAAATGAAATTTTTATCCGGTTGACAGTATAAAAAATTATACCTTTGCTGCCACTAAAATTATTGTATGTTACTGTTGAATTCGGATCGTGTGAAGTAAATAACCTCTGGTTAAGGCCGGTGGTTATCCATTTGAATACCCGGGCAATTTTCTGCCGGGGTTATTTTATGTATCTTTTAATTATCAAAAATTGCTGTCCGTAAGGATGATATTGGAGAATTATTTCCGGTGACAGCCTAAAATTTATTATCATGAGTAACGAAAACAAATCCATACACGAATTTGATTTTAACCTGATTTGCGAATATTTTTCAGCCATCGAACGTCAGGGGCCGGGAAGCCCAGAAGCCACATTAAAAGCGTTAAGTTTTATTGATAACCTTACCGAAGAATCGCGCATTGCCGATATTGGCTGTGGCACCGGAGGACAAACCATGACGCTGGCACAAAACACTCCGGGGCAAATTATTGGTATTGACCTCTTTCCCGCATTTATCGACTTGTTTAACACTAACGCCCTGAAACGGGGATTGCACGAGCGGGTTAAGGGAAAGGTTGGTTCGATGGAAAACCTTCCTTTCGACGATGAGGAATTCGACCTGATTTGGAGTGAGG
>CAZHKI010000164.1:0-8062 GCA_964533365.1 uncultured Maribellus sp.
GGGAAAAAGGCGTGAAAATTCAATTTCCGGGCAACAAAAAAGCGCATGACTTTTTGGGCGGCTTCAGCGCTGATGTTCCGGGTCAGCAGGTGCTGTCCGGTTTTCCAGTTGTACACCCCTGCACCCGATGAATAAACAATATAGTCGAACGGTACCTCGCCGGGAATAACTTCCCTGACTTTTTCCAGATTTCGGCCAGTGGCAGCCACCCTCACAATGTTCCGGGTTCCCAGCCGGTGCAGCATGTCGAGATTGGCCGGGCTGATGCTGTGGTCGTTTCGCAGAAACGTTCCGTCCAAATCGGTGGCCACCAGGCGCGTATGTTGCAAACCCTTTCCCATGGCTGCAAAAATAGAAAATTTTTGAAGAGGTTTTCTAACCACCATGCATACACGAAGAGTTTGATCAATGTTTATATTTTAAACAAAAAATTTACTCAACCGGATTGTTCTTACTGAAACTACCCCGGTTCTTCAATACTCACCGGTGAAACGCAATTTTTAATCCACTTTATAAGCCATCAGTACTTCTCCGTGACGAATATATAAAACACCGTTTGCAATAACCGGATGTGCAAAATGTTCCCTGCTGCCCAAGGTTACTATAAAATTACCACCTGGTGTGAGATTTCCTGCGGTGAGATTAAATAAACTCACTTCGCCATTATTGCCATATACAATGAATTTATTATCAGCAAAAATAATGTTTCCATAAGGCGCCCTGGTTTTCACGGCTATGATTCCGGTTTCCAGGTCGATTGCGTTCAGATTTTTATTTTCGGTGGTGGTGTAAAGTCTTCTATTCAAAACAATCAGTCCACCCATGCTGTTGCGTACCTCCGGAGTTTTCCAGATTTCTTTCACACTCTTTCCATCGGCAGCAATTTCAAGTTTCACGGCGCCGCAACTGTTTTCGTCGCCGGTTACCCAATACAAATAGGGAGCCTGATAAACAGGAGTATTTAAATGATCCCCATCATATTTAAAATCAATCGGGTATTTCCAGAGGAGTTCGCCATTTTGTGTATCCACGGCAAAAATCCAGTACCTCGAAACTGAAACAAAAATTTTTCGGGACGACAGATGAATTAAAATTGGTGAGCAGAAATGAGTTGTGTCGCCCGGCCCCTGGCTTGACCATACTGTTTTGCCGGTTATACGGTCAAGGGCGGCTACATTGTTGGAATGACCTCCAGGGAAACAGTATATCAGGTTTTCATCGGTAACAAATGCTTCGGCATAACCAAACTGGTTTAGAATACCATCAAAATCGGTCAGCATATCGAGTTTCCACAATTCTTTCCCGGTGGCGGCATCAAAACACGCCATTCGTCCCATTCCCGAAGAAGTGTAAACTTTATCACCAACAACGGTTGGTGAAGGGCGTGCTCCCGGGAAATTGGCCGAGTAGCCTTCGCCGGTAAACTCCTTGCCATTGGGCGATTTCCAGAAAAGTTTCCCATCCAGGCTGAGGCAAAAAAGATAGCTTTGTCCATCTGAAACACCATTTATAAAAAGTTTATCAGGGGTAATAACCGGAGCTGAATATCCTGGCCCAAGGCCGTCAAAAACCCAAAGCTGCTGCGGCCCGGTTTCCGGCCACTGGCTAAGCAGACCGGTTTCATTGTATTTTCCGTCGCGATTCGGTCCGCGCCACTGGTAAACAGGTTGTGACCAGATATGCATGAAGTGGGATATTCCCAGTATTAACAAGGTAACGGAAAATAATTTTCTCATTTTTAGTATATTTTAATTTCTGTAAAAATATAAAAATTCAGAAATGTGATTTATCCCCCCGGTATGAATGAATCTGAACATAAAAAATAATGGACATCAGCAGAACATTGGCAGAATGATATAAAAAACATGCAAAAGATTTACATCTCCTTTTGTGAAACCTTTTGAGTTCGCCTTAATTGCCAACCTACTATCTGCCAGGATATTATACCGCACCTGAATTGGCACCAGCCATTTTTTGCCAAAAATCTGACCACAAAGAAAAACAGAGGCAAATTTTTTTGTAAATTCAGCAAAAACTGAACTGTAACACCATGGAACAAAAAATCTGGAATATCTGGGAAACCCGTGGACAGGGTAAAAACAGCCGCCGCGACTTTATCCGCAAACTGGCTGTCGTTACCGGCAGCACGGCAGCAGCCCTGACGCTGATGCCGGTACTGGAAGACAACCAACTGACCGCCGCTGAAAAAAAGCAAAAAATGTCGAAACTGCTCTCCGAAATGATTGTTTATCCGGCAACTACCGGAGAAATGAAAGGCTACTTATCCAAACCAAAAAAAACAGGAAAATTCCCGGCCGTAATCATCATTCACGAAAACAGGGGACTTGTGCCGCACATCCGTGAAGTAACCGACCGGATGGCTTCCGAAGGTTTTCTGTCGCTGGCGCCCGACGCCCTTTCGCCTGTGGGAGGTACGCCCGAAGATATTTCGAATGTGCGCGAATTATTTGCAAAACTCAACCCTGAAGAAACGACCAAGAACTTTGTAGCTGCAGTAAAATACCTGAAAACGCATCCCAACTCGAACGGGAAAGTGGGCTGCACCGGCTTCTGCTGGGGCGGCGCCATGACCAACCAGGTGGCCGTGAACTGTCCGAACCTCGACGCCGCCGTTCCCTATTACGGCAGTCAACCCAAAGCCGAAGATATTCCGAAAATAAAAACGCCCATCCTTGCCCATTATGCCGAAAACGACGAACGCATCAACTCCGGCATTGGAGCATTCGAGGATGAACTTAAAAAGAACGGCAAGGAATACCAGATTTACACTTACCCGGGAACCGGCCACGGATTCAACAACGACAGCAACCCGGAACGCTACAACGACGAACAGGCAAAAATTGCCTGGAAACGGACCGTTAATTTTTTCAGGGAAAAGCTGAAATAGCCGGTTATTTTTGCTTTCAACGGTTTTCTTCCGACATCATCCGCACGGCTTCGGCAAACGGCCGGCAGTGGCTGAAAAACAGCTTATACCCGGCGCACAGATAATTCAGGCCGGGTTCACCCCCGGGTGTATTGATGAACCGGTTTTTTGGACATTCGCCATTGCACATCGGCAATACGTTGCACTCACGGCAATAGCGCGGAAGGGTATTTTGTTTTGCTTCGCCGAATGCTTTTTGTTCGGACGAATCGAGGTAAAAAGCAATGGAGTTGTCGCGAATGTTTCCGCGCCGGTAGCCGGGAGAAACAAAATGGTCGCAGGCATAAAAATCGCCGTTGGCTTCCACTACCGGCACCCCGCCGCAGGTTTCCCTGAAAATACAAAGCGTGTGGGGCTTTCCCAAAGCAGTCTGCAACATTTCTTCAAACACCTGAACCTGGATTTTTCCGATGTCGTGCTGTTTCCACTCGTCAAAAATCTGAATCAGAAACCGGCCGAAAACTTCAGCCCCAACCGAACCGGAAGAAACGCCCACAGCGCTTTCCGGCTGGTGCACCACCAGCGGAAGAAAGGTAATAAAACGGGCGCCCAGCGATCGGAAAAAACAATACACCTCAAGCGCATCGTTTTCGTTATGAGCTCCCACCACACATAAAATTTCGGTGGGGATGCCATATTCCTGCAACCGGGTAAAAGTTTCAACTGCCCGCGAAAAAGTCCCTTCACCACGTACTGTTTTCCTGAACCGGTTATGTATTTTTTCCGGGCCATCGATGCTGATGCCGGCAATAAATTTTTCTTCGGCCAAAAACCGCAACCACTCGTCGTCCAACAATGTGCCGTTGGTTTGAATGCCGTTGATGAGCGACTTACCGGGCGGCATATATTTCCGCTGAATTTCAACTGCTTTTTTGTAGAATCCAATCCCGGCAAGTGTTGGTTCGCCACCATGCCACGAAAAAAGCACCACATCTTCGGTGGTAGCTTCGATATGCTGCCTGATGTAATTTTCGAGCAGCCAATCGTCGGTCAGCAAATTACCAGCTTGCGGTTCTATGGTTTGACGATGATAGTAGCAATATTCACAACGGAGATTGCAGGCGCTGCCTACCGGCTTGACAAAAATCTGAAATTCCCTTGAAACCGCTTCCATAACAATCCTTTAAAACTCTGGTTAAAGATAATGCAGGATGTTCAATTCTTTGATGTTAAAGAAGAAAGTATTCTCACTATTATTTTTTTTCGGATACCAGTGCCATTATCCGGCGGGAAAAAAATTTCCTGCAAAACGAACCGCTTTATCTGAACACAGGGCTTGTTGGTCGAAATAATTTTATGTTGGGAATGCGTGCTGCTTTCTTTGTGTAATATTTTATCTTTGTCACTTATTTAAAATTCAAGATAAAACAACTATGAAGATTGCTTTAATCGGCTACGGAAAAATGGGTAAGGAAATTGAGAAAATTGCTGTTTCCCGGGGTCACGAGGTAAGGTTGATTATCGACATAACCAATCCGGAAGATTTGACCGTTGAAAACCTTCGGCAGTGCGATGTTGCCATTGAATTCACCATCCCTTCGTCGGCAGTGAGCAATTATTTTACCTGTTTTGAAGCCGGTATTCCGGTAGTAAGCGGAACAACCGGCTGGCTTGACCGGAAAGAGGAAGTCATTGAAAAATGCAGGGAAACCAGCGGGACTTTTTTTTACGGAAGCAACTTCTCGGTGGGCGTTAACCTGTTTTTTGAACTCAACAAGCGCCTGGCCGAACTGATGGCCCCCTACCGGGAATATGAAGTGGAAATGACCGAGGTCCACCACATCCACAAACTGGATGCACCCAGCGGAACAGCAATCAGCCTGGCAGAAGATCTGCTGGAAATCCTTCCCGGAAAAAACAAATGGGTAAACGACCAGGAACCATCTGAAGGCGAACTGAATATTAAATCAGAACGGCGCAACGAAATACCGGGAATCCATACCATCCGCTACGAATCGGAAGTAGATTTTATTGAAATCACCCACAGCGCCAAAACCCGGAAAGGCCTGGCTTTTGGCGCCGTACTGGCCGCCGAATACTGCCAAAACCACCAGGGCATTCTCTCTATGAGGGATTTACTAAACATTTAAACATTAAAAATTGGAAATTAAAAATTAAAACCATATTCAAAACCAATGAAAAATATTCTGATAAACAAGTGGTTTAAATTTGCCGTTGTGGGCGGCTTATACCTGTTATGGGTTATCTGGCTGGGGAACTTCTGGTGGCTCATTGGACTGGGTGTTATTTTCGACATTTACATTACCGAAAAAGTACACTGGGCATTCTGGAAAAAGAAAAATCCACCCGACGGCAAGCAAACCAAACTGGTGGAATGGATCGATGCCATTATTTTTGCTGTCATCGCGGCCTCATTCATCCGTATGTTTTTTATCGAAGCCTACACCATTCCAACGTCATCGATGGAAAAATCACTGCTTGTTGGCGATTACCTCTTTGTAAGTAAAACAGCTTACGGCCCGAAAACACCCAACACTCCGCTGTCGTTTCCCTTTGTGCACAATACCATGCCCCTGATGCGAAACAAAAAGTCGTATGTGGAGTGGATCAAAAAACCGTATCACCGGATGGCCGGTTTCGGTAAAATCAAAAACGACGATGTGGTTGTCTTTCATTTTCCGGAAGGCGACACGGTGGCACTGAACCTTCAGAACCAAAGCTATTACCAGCTAACCCGTACCTACGGGCGCGACCGGGTTTGGAGCGACTCCCGCAATTTTGGTGAAATTGTTGCCCGTCCGGTTGACAAACGCGAGAACTACATCAAACGTTGCGTGGCAATTCCCGGAGACGAAATCAAAATGGAACGCGGCCAGTTGTTTGTGAACGGAAAACCACAGCAGAAATTTCCGGGAATGCAGTTCGATTACCTGGTGAAAACCAACGGATCTTCCATTAATCCCAAAGCGCTCGACCGGTTAAACATTGCCGAAGACGACCGGGGAATCCAGTCGAGCGAACAATATGTTTTCCCGCTGACCGATGAAAACGTTACGAAAATGAAAGAGTTCTCAAACATTACCGCGGTTGAAAAGATGGTGGAAGAACCAGGAAACTGGGAACGTGCCATTTTCCCTTCGGATGAACGTTTCCCCTGGAATGTGGACAACTTCGGACCAATTATTATTCCCAAAAAAGGTGAAACGGTTGCACTCACAGTCGATAATCTGCCCTTGTACACCCGCATCATTGATGTTTACGAAAACAACGATCTGGAAGTGAAAGACAACCAAATCATCATCAACGGCACACCGGCAACCAGTTATACCTTCAAAATGGATTATTACTGGATGATGGGCGACAACCGCCACAACTCGGCCGACTCGCGCTACTGGGGTTTTGTTCCCGAAGATCATGTGGTGGGCAAAGCTAAATTTATCTGGCTTTCGCTCGACAAAGACAAAAGCTTCCCGTCGAAAATCCGGCTCAGAAGGATGTTTAGCACCATTCGTTGATCATACGCTAAAAAAATATTCCTCAAAAGGGTTGCAGTTTTCTGTAACCCTTTTTTTATATTTATCGAAAATTCAACATCTACTATGAGTGCAATCATTATCCTTCTTCTTGTGCTGGCAGTGTTGCTGGTTATTTTTACGTTGCAAAATTCAGGCGAAATTTCTGTCCATATTTTTTTCTGGGAAATTGCTCATGTCCCGTTAGTATTGGTTATCATCGGATGTATCATCATCGGGTATATCATTGCCGCGGTCTATTTTTATCCACGTATCTGGAAAATAAAAAGCGAACGCAAACAACTGCAGAAAGCCCTGAAGGAATCGGAACGGAATAAAACCATTGAAAAAGGCCAGGTGGTTGAATTTGACGAGGAACCCGGTCCCGAAGGAATTGATCTGGAAGATGAAGAGGATGAACATTCGTTTTTTAAAGATTGATTGTGGAAAACAACATTTTACTCAGCACAGCCTATTTTGCGCCCATACAGTATTACTCAAAGTTTCTGAAATACGACACCATTTACATCGAACAATTCGAGAACTTCATCAAACAAACGTACCGCAACCGGTGTAAAATAATGGGCGGTTGCGGCCCGGTGATGCTCATTGTTCCGGTGGTAAAAGGACGTGGCCCTAAAATTCTCATCAAAGACATCCGGATTTCGTACGATACCGACTGGCAGCGCAACCACTGGCGGACCCTGTTCTCGGCTTACAACTCCTCCCCGTTTTTTGAATTTTACAGCGACGAAATCCGCCCGTTCTTCGATAAAAAATTCACATTTCTTTTCGACCTGAACCAATCGGTTCACGAAACCATTTGTGAGCTTCTCGAACTGGAAAACAAAACCATATTGACCGACGATTTCGAAAAAACGCCCGAAAAGACTTTAAATTTCCGCGAATCCATCACGCCAAAAATGCACAAAACCCAGACTGACATCCATTTTCAGCCAGCCATGTACACCCAGGTTTTTTCCGACAGAACAGGATTCTTGCCCAACCTGAGTATTCTCGATTTACTTTTCAACGAAGGCCCCAACAGTTATTCGGTTCTCGAAAAAAGTACCCTCTGAGTTCTGTCAAAAAGTTAATCTTGTTCAACCCTAAAAACAGACATTGCTATCCTATTATTAAGTTTTATTCATAAAAACCGTCATTTTATTTTCAATTCAAAAAAATATTTACATATTTGCAGCAAATCGTAAGTAAAAGAAGCGTGAACAACATTATCAACATATCCATTATCAGCCTAATCCTCGGTATTATTCTTCTAATCCGGAAGACCTGAGAGTGGTGTGTTGTGAAACGATATGTAAAAAGTAGAGCCATTCTCAGGATAAGAGGATGGCTTTTTTTTTGAAAAAAATTAACTGTAAAAAAATAGAATCATGAGTGACAGACTTTACATTTTCGACACGACCCTGCGCGATGGAGAACAGGTGCCGGGATGCCAGTTGAATACGGTGGAAAAAATTGAGGTCGCCAAAGCATTGCAGGATTTGGGCGTTGATGTGATTGAAGCGGGTTTTCCCATTTCCAGTCCGGGCGATTTCGAGTCGGTGGTCGAAATATCGAAAGCAGTAACCTGGCCAACCATTTGTGCCCTCACCCGCGCCGTTCAGAAAGACATTGACGT
>CAZHKI010000165.1:0-8033 GCA_964533365.1 uncultured Maribellus sp.
ATCTTTTCGAAAAACAACTACTCCGCCAACGGTGGAAGGGGAACAAAATGGAACCATTGCGCCTGGGCTTGTTTTACGCTTTCGTACAGCGCCCTGAAACAAATTGGCTGGATGAACGACGACCTGTCGGTTGGCCCGGAAGCTGCCAACGATAAACGTTTTACCCAAACGTTCATCCGTCTGGAGGCTTACCAGAAAAATCCGTATACATCGGGAACTGCAGAATATTATCAGCACCTGAATACCTACGAAACCCGCTACGATGCCATTACCAAGCCTCATGTCTGGCAGGATAAGCATTTTCGCGCAATTACCAGCGGGCGCCGTTCGAACCGGGCCATGCTGCGCCTGGCCGACATGTACCTGATGCGGTCGGTTATCCGTTTCAACAACAACGATAAAACCGGCGCAGCCAGCGACCTGAATGTTGTTCGGAAAAGAGCCGGTCTCGGCGATATTTTGGCGGATGATATTACAGAACTCAAAATCGAAAACGAATACATCAAGGAGATGGCCGGTGAACATGCCGCCCGCCTTTTCTGGCTGATTGGATTACGCAAACCCATCGGAATTGGCGACCGTAATCCTGCCGAATTCTCACCAGTTCTGCCTCCCTATTCCAATTATTACTGGCAGATTCCGGAAATTGAGAAACAAAACAACAACGCGTACAACAATTAGTATTTATAATACTTTTTACAAAGCGTTCCTGAAGGTGGTTGCCTTCGGGAACGCTTTTTTTTTCTGAAAGTCTTTTTTCGGGTTGTAAGACAGAATTTTATTTCAAATCGTCTTTTTGCCTTATCAGGCGGATTTTACTCTTTGTCTTAACACAAAGAGTAAACAGAAAAGTCAAGGCTGATTTTTATCTGTAACCTCCATCTTCATAAAAGCTAAGTTCAACGGGTGATTTCCTCATTCTTCGGAACTTCCCGTTTACACTAAGCTTTTATTTTGATTCCGGTCTGGATAAAAATAGGCCGGTCGGCACTGTGGAATAATAAATCATGATAGTGAATGGTCAACGTATGAAAGTTTATTTTGGTTTCGCACTTTCATTTCTGTTGGTGATTCATGAGAATCATGACTGTTTTATAGAATTAATTCGAAACGAAAACTTATTCGAACAATATTTTTCCGAAGAATTCGGGCCGGTGATAGTCGGGATTTTCTGTTTTGACGGGGTTCCATGTGACGTAATGCGGCTTGGAAGTGCCGTCGCCACATTTGTAAAAATTGGCAGTGCCTTTTAATCCGGACAGCGATTGGAGCGTGTCAAAAGCAAGGCATTCTATGGGGATGCGAATGGTCATTTCCCATTCAAAATTTCCGGTTTTTTCTTCGAACGGCTGGTTTCCCAGCGACGATTCAATTTCAATTTTCCGGATGATTTCCGGATCGACAAAACGCCGGTTGCCGCGTCCTTCACCGTGGGCCAGATGGATGGTGCCGATGCAGCTAAACTCGAAATTGTAGTAATTCTTCCCGTCAACCGACACAAAAAATTCCACGCAACTGTCCTTGTAAACATCGCCGTTGGTGCGGGTTTCCCTGGCCAGAATATATTTCTCCCTAACATCGAATTTCAGCCAGATTTCCCGGTTTGTATGCCCAATGCGAAAACTTACTTTGGGCTGATAATCATACCCGGCCCAGTTGATAACATTTATCGGGTTGGAAACGGTTTGGGTTTCGAGCTGATGGGCTACACTGATTAACGTGGGATTCTGTTCCGGTTTTATCCGTTTTATAAAAAGTTCTTTCATCCGTATTCGTTTTAGCTTGTTTCGGGTAAAAGTAATGATTCTTGTGCATTGTACATGCCGGCAACGGTTCTCTTTCTTTTATTAAACTTTTGACCGCCGTTGTTCAACATCCGCACGAAGCTTTGTATATTTGGGGTTCTTTTTGAAATAAATTTTTTTGTTCAACAGAAGAAAAACGAAACAGGGATTTAACGTCAGAAGTGATATGGAAGAAACCGAGTTTATCATTGCCTTAACCGAACACCGGTTCCTGGGGAATATTTTTGTTCCCTACCTTATTCAGAAAAAGGAACAGTTTTATACGGTTAAAAGCCATGTAAAACTGCGTGATGTTAAAAGCAGTTCCGGTTATTTGTTCAAACCCTGGGAGCGTGAATTGGTTGAAATGATTGAGAAATACAGCGACGAGCGGCTGGTCAAACGTTTTTCGCGCGATACGAGTGTTTCCACATTTTATGCCAACCTTGACAAAGAATATTTCGATAAGCACATTTCGCCGTTTGTCGATAAATGTATGTACCAGATTGCTTCGCTTTTGATGCTTTCGCCGGTGAGGCTGCTGAACAAGGAGGTAAAATATGCCAATTTATACGATGAGGATGAAATTGAAGTGCCCCCTTTTTATGCCCGGCCTGTTTTTCATTTTGAACGTACGGCCACCGAAACGCGTTACCGGCTGGCGGTTTCGCTCGATGAAAAGGAAATTTCGCTCCGGCATCCTAACATCCGGGTGATTACCAACGAACCTTGCATGTTGATCCACGGCAGGCGGCTGGTGGTGTTTGAAAAGTTGAATGCCAAAAAACTGCTGCCGTTTTTTGAAAAAAGTTATGTGTCGGCGCCCAATTCCATCGAGGAAAAGTATTACAATGGTTTTGTCATGAACGTCGTCCGCGATTTCGATGTGGAGGCCAGCGGTTTTCGAATTGAACAAATACATGCGCAAAAATCAGCTTGCCTCAGCCTCGAAAAAAACCTGAAATACGAACCCTGCTTTGTCCTCACCTTTTTATATGGCGACGAAAAATTCCTGCCCGGTTCTTCCCGGAAAGTATCGGTCAGCCTCCGGAAGGAAAACGGAACATTTGTTTTCAGAAAAGTAAACCGTGATTTTGAGTGGGAAAAAGATATTTTGGCTTTCCTGGAAGGAATGGGGCTCCGGGAGGAAAACGGATATTGGACACGCCGCAGCGCTGAGCTGGTTGACAATGAAAATGCGCTCTATTTTCTGATTAACTGGCTGAACGAAAACCGGCGGGCACTCGATGAAAAAGGAATTTGTATTGCGCAGGATAAATCGGAAAAGGTATATTTTACCGGCAGTCAGCATCTCGAACTGAAAACCATGGAGAAAGGCGACTGGTTTGATGTTTATGCCACGGTGCGCATCGGCGAATTTAATATCCCGTTTATCAGGCTGAAAAAATACATTCTGAACGATATCCGCGAAATTGAACTGCCTGACGGCCAAATTGCCGTGCTGCCCGAAGAGTGGTTTGCCCGCCTGAAAGGATGGTTCCCGTTTGCCCATTTTCAGGGGAACCAAATCGGGTTCGACAAACATCATTTCCCGTTGCTGAAAAACAACATACTGGCAGCCGATTCGTCGGTAACTGAAAGAATTGCACAGATGGAAGACCCAGCGAAAACCGAAGTAGTTGTACCGGCCAACCTGAAAGTCAAACTGCGCAGTTACCAGGAAGAAGGTTTCCGGTGGATGTTCCACCTGCATAAAAACGGCTTTGGCGGCTGCCTGGCCGACGATATGGGTTTAGGCAAAACCCTCCAGACACTTGCCTTGCTGCTCAAACTGAAACGGCTGAAAAAGGAGATAAAAGTGAAAGATCCGTTAACTGTTTCCGGGCAACTCGATTTGTTTGCCTCTGAAACTTTCCAGGAGCAGCAGCAACCGGCCAGCCTCATTGTGGTGCCGACGTCGCTGGTACACAACTGGGACAACGAAATCCGTAAGTTTACCCCTTCCCTGAAGACGTATAAACATATTGGTGTTCAGCGCAAAAAAGCAACAGAAATGGCCCGGGTTGCGCAGTTTTACGATGTTGTTCTTACGACATACGGAACCATTCGCAACGACAGCGAGCTACTGGCATCGACTGAATTTTTTTACCTGATCCTCGACGAAAGCCAGTACATTAAAAATCCGGCTTCGAAAACCTACAAAGCCATCATGCAGATGAAGTCGCAGCACCGGCTGGTACTCACCGGAACACCCATCGAAAATTCATTGTCGGATCTGTGGTCGCAAATGAATTTTCTGAACAAAGGAATTTTGGGGAATC
The DNA here is from genome assembly GCA_964533365.1 of uncultured Maribellus sp. Taxonomy (GTDB): domain Bacteria; phylum Bacteroidota; class Bacteroidia; order Bacteroidales; family Prolixibacteraceae; genus Draconibacterium. The sequence goes on from CAZHKI010000165.1 coordinate 4,067, forward strand.
TGGCTTTTTTTCAGCGTCATTTTATTACCCCCATCGAAAAGCACAACAACCAGGAGCAACAGGAAAAACTGCAATTGATGATCCGCCCGTTTGTGCTTCGCCGGAAAAAGGAGGAGGTGGCCAAAGATTTGCCCCCGCTGACCGAACAGGTCCGTTTTTGTGAAATGACCAGCGGACAGCACAAAAAATATGAACTGGAAAAATCGATTGTCCGAAATGCCATCCTTTCCACCATCGAAAAGGAAGGCGTGGCCAAATCTTCAATTGTCATTTTACAGGGGCTTACCCGGTTGCGACAATTGGCCAACCACCCGTCGCTGCTGGAAAAGGAGATGAACGACGGTTCCGGAAAGTTCGATGAGATTTTCAGGATGCTCGAAAACCTGATGGCCGAAAACCATAAAGTACTCATTTTTTCGTCGTTTGTTCAGCACCTCCAGTTGCTGCAGGAAAAAATTGAACAGCAAAACTGGAAATACAGTCTGCTGACCGGGCAAACCACGCAACGCGAAAAAGTGATCCGGCAGTTTCAGGACGACCCCGAAAACCGGATATTTCTGATTTCGCTGAAAGCGGGCGGAGTGGGGCTGAACCTCACTCAGGCCGGGTATGTGTTTATCATCGACCCGTGGTGGAACCCGGCTGCCGAAAACCAGGCAGTGAGCCGCGCACACCGCATAGGGCAGGAGAAAAACGTGTTTGTGTACCGGTTTATCACCGAAAACTCCATCGAGGAAAAAATCCAGTTGCTGAAAGAGCGGAAAAGTTCGCTGGCCGACAAATTCATCAACTCCAATAACCCATTTGCCGAAATTACACGGGAGGAAATCGTGGAGTTGTTTAAGTAACGGGTTTTAAACCACAAAGGCACATAGATCACAATAGAATTCTATGTGAGGGAAAGATTAATCATGTTTTGGATTTTATCCTACCATTTTCATGCACAACATCCGGCTTTGGTCGGGGATCAAAAGATTACGTCATTTCGTTGCCTTTTCGTGTTTTCCCTTTTGTTACCTCCGTTTAAACAACCGTGCAATGGTTTTCCCGATTTCGTCAATTCGTTCGATGGGGGCAGCCAGCGACGGGTTGGTTAAATCAACGCTTTCTTCGGTCACCCCGCTTTGCATGGGGTAAACCAGGATGAAACTGTTGCCGTTGAAATATTTGTTTAAATACTGCGGGATGTTTTTCATGTTGTTCTGGTACGATAACTTTTTTTCACGGCTCATAACAATTATTATGCAGTCATCCGGCTTTACCTCTCTTGAAAGGATAAGAAAATCATCCCACTCTTCGAATACTTTAAAATCGGCGTCGATGGGATGTTTGGTATGGATGTCCTTTATAATGGGGATGGTTTTTGAGTGGCAATAGAACAGGAGTTTTGCCCCGGTATTCCGGCCGATATTCCAGATTTTCAGCAGCCAGAAGGGGAATCCGATTTCAGTTTCGGCATTTTGGGGAATAACTATGAGGTGCCGTTTGATGGTGGCAATGGGCTGGGCAGGTTTATACACAAAGGTGGTGGTGTTGTTCTTGGTGAGGATGCCTTCGGTGAGGTTGCCAAGGAACGATTCGGAAATGCCGGTTTTTACGTGCAGCCCCAAAACCAGATCAGTAATGTTGTGTTCGCGGATGACGCTGGTAATGCCATTGATAACATTTAAATCGAACCGCAGCAGTTTATTCAGGCTGACATCGGTCGAAGAAGCAGTATGGATGGCTTTGTCCAGCATTTTATGTGCCTTTTTCACCGCATTGTCATCCGACGAACTGTTGCTGATAATGTTGAGCGCAAACAGTCCGTTTTTGTTTTCTTTCGATTTGATGATGGTACTGAGATGTATCAGTTCCTCAATGTTTTCGGGATTACTTACCGGGATAAGGATTTTTTCAAAATTATCGGGTTCGCTGTTATCTGTTTCAGCAGCTTCCAGAATGGAAATATTCAATGCCCCCTTTTGAGCTACAATGGTTGCGATGGTGCAGGTAACCAAAATCATGATGATGGTTCCGTTCAGTACGGCATCATTCAATAGCCGGATGGGTTCGCCCGATTCGGTTTGTCCAATAATCACGTTATAACCCACCAAAACTGCAGCAAGAGTGGCGGCGGCCTGCGCGTTGCTTAATCCGAAAATCAACCGGCGCTCATCAACCGTGAACCGGAAACTTTTTTGCGTAAGCCAGGCCGCGGCAAATTTTGCGAAAGTGGCCACTACAGTCATCACAATAGCAACTTTTATGGTTTCGAAATCGGAAAAGAAAGCGCGGTAATCGACTAACATTCCAACACCGATGAGGAAAAACGGGATAAAAACCGCGTTACCCACAAATTCAACCCGGTTCATCAGCGGCGAGGTGGACGGGATTAACCGGTTCAGCGCCAGTCCCGAAAGGAATGCGCCGATGATGGCTTCCACGCCGGCCAGTTCAGCCAAAACAGCGCCCAGAAAAACCATGACTAATACGAAAATATACTGCAAAACATTGTCGTCGAAACGTTTGAAAAACCAGCGGGCGATGATTGGGAAAACAAGCATTACAATTAAAGCAAAAACAACCAGCGAAACCGAAAGCCTTGTCCAGAATGCGGTATTGACTTCGCCCTGCGACATCCCCACGATGACCGCCAGCACCAAAAGCGCCAGCGTGTCAGTAATCATGGTCCCGCCTACGGCAATATTCACTGCGCGGTTTTTTGTCACGTCGAGTTTGCTTAGAACAGGGTAGGCGATTAATGTGTGCGAGGCAAACATACTGGCTAACAAAACCGAAGTTGGTACTGAAAAATTAAGCAGATAAATTCCGGCCAAAGTGCCTAAGATCATGGGAATCAAAAAAGTGTACATGCCAAAAAGCAAACTTTTCAGGCTGTTTTTTTTGAATTCAGCCAGGTCGATTTCCAGTCCGGCTAAAAACATAATATACAGTAACCCGGCTGTCCCCGAGAGGATAATGCTGCTGTCGCGTTCCAGTAAATTGAATCCGCTGGGGCCAATAATAGCCCCGGCGATAATCAGCCCTAAAATGTGCGGAATTTTAATCTTATTGAGTAGAATGGGTGCAAATAAAATGATGATGAGGATAACCAGAAATTTTAAAACCGGATGGGTCAGGGGCAACGCAATGTCGTAAATGTTTAACAGGAGCATATTCCGATTATTTACAGACAAATATCGAAGAAAAAATGCAAATAATGAATGCGGGCTTATTTTCTTCGGAACATTTCTGCAATGGTTTTTCTGAGTTCATCAATTTTTTCAATGGGTTCAATTAACGAAGGGTTGTTAATGTCTTCGTTATCGACTGAGAACCTGCTCTGCATCGGGTAAACCAGGATAAAACTGTTATCGCGGAAATGCGTGTTTAAATAATCCGGAATATTTTTCATGTTGTTTTGAAACGACAATTTCTTTTCCCTGCTCATGATGATGATCAGGCCGTCATCCAGTTTAATGTCTTTCAGCAGGTCAAGCAATTCATCCCATTCGACAAAAATGCCAAAAACGGCTTCGATGGGATATTTTAAATGGACCTCCCTGATGATCTGGAGGGTTTTGTTGTGCCCGTAAAACATCAGTTTCGCGCCGGTATTCCGTGCAATGTTCCAAACTTTCAGGAGCCAGAACGGAAATCCGGGTTCTTTTTCCGCGTTTTTCGGGATAATTACGATATGCCTTTTGATGGTGGCTATGGGTTGGGCTGGTTTATAGATTAGCGTAGTCGTATCACATTTCGAAAGCACCCCTTCGGTTAAATCGCCCAGAAACGATTGCGAAAGCCCTTGGCTGATATGGAGTCCTAAAATCAGATCCGTGATGTTGTGTCCCTTGATTGTGCTGTTGATGGCATTGACCACGTTAAAGTCATACCGGATTAGTTTGGTTAAATAGTTATCGGTTGCGGCAGCAGTTATAGCCGCTTTTTCCAGTATTTTTTTTGCATCACTTTCGGCGGCTGA
>CAZHKI010000166.1:0-7719 GCA_964533365.1 uncultured Maribellus sp.
ATACAACAAAGATTCATCTATTTTTTTTGTCCACCTAAAATTTCATGTGATCCATGATCTTCTCAAAGAAAAGTTTTACTTTTCCATAATTTCACAACCATTTAAATCCAGGGAAAATAAAAAAGTCCCGGTAAAACCAGGACTTTCATTTTATGGGTGGTAGATGGGATTCGAACCCACGACCCTTGGAACCACAATCCAATGCTCTAACCGACTGAGCTACAACCACCGTTTATTTTGCGGTTGCAAATATAATATTTTATTCTTTTTGCCATCAAAAAAACAGAAATAAAAAGAAAAAGCAATTTTCAAAACGTTAATTTTGAAGAAATACATTAAAGATGCAACAGAAGAAATACGAAAAAATCCTTTGTTTTGGAGAAGTACTTTGGGATATGTTGCCATCGGGGGCCAAACCCGGGGGAGCTTTGTTAAATGTAGCCATCCATTTGAAAAAGCAGGGCGAATCACCCATCCTTATCAGTAAAACCGGAAACGATGAAGAAGGTAAAAAACTAATCCAGTTTATAACAACCGCTGGCTTGGACCACCGGTTTATCCAAACCGATTTTGAACTGCCCACCAGCAAAGTACTGGTACACCTCGACGGGAACAAAAATGCGACGTATGAAATTTGCGAACCGGCAGCCTGGGACAACATCGAAATGAACGGTGAAATTGAAAAGGAAGCTGCCGGCGCCGGTTTAATTATTTACGGTTCGCTGGCATCGCGAAAAGAAACAACAAGGAAAACACTGCTCGAAATTTTCGATGCATCGGAAGCAGTCCGGCTGCTCGATGTAAACCTGCGGCCTCCATACGACTATCCCGTGTGGATCGAAAAACTTCTGTACCTCTCTGATTTTGTAAAACTAAATGATTTCGAACTGGCGACCATCGCATCGTGGAACAAAATGACCGGAAAAACCAGCCGGCTTATCACCTGGTTCTCCGAATTTTACCAGTGCCCCGAAGTATGTGTGACCCGCGGCGAAAACGGCGCCATTTTTCTATCGGGCACCGATATTTACGAACATCCGGGGTTTCGCGTCAACGCAGTTGATACCGTTGGGGCGGGCGATTCGTTTCTGGCCAGTCTGGTAGCCAGTCTGTCAAATCATATCCACCCGAAAATTGCGCTGGAAAAAGCCTGTGCCACCGGCGCATTGGTTGCCTCCCGCCCGGGCGCCGTTCCCGATTACAGCGAAAACGACATCAATAAAATAATTAATTCTTCTGACCACTAAAAAATTTTGCAACCCTTCACCAATTTCCCTGTCAATCTTTTTGAAAAGAATAAAATTGGGACACAACGAGCAAATCCATACGCGTATCATCGAGGCCTGTAAAAACGGAAAAGAGAAGGCACGGTTTGAACTCTATCAGTTATACTCGAAAGCGATGTTTAACGTGTGTTACCGGATGATGAACAACCGCGAGGAAGCGGAAGACATGCTGCAGGAGGCATTTACACAGGCATTCATGAAACTGGATACTTTCCGTTACGAATCCGGTTTTGGAACCTGGCTCAAACGAATTGTAATCAATACCTGTATCAATGCCTTGAACCGAAAAAAAGTGGAACTGTCGTTTTGCGAAGAAGTTCAAAAATACGACCGGCCCGCTGAAGAAGAAGAACATGAAATAAAATACACGGTGGAAAATATTACCAAAGCCATGGAACTGCTTCCCGAAGGCGGACGGGTAGTTTTCTCGCTCTACCTGCTCGAGGGATACGACCATACCGAAATTGCCCAAATTATGAACATCACGGAATCAACTTCGAAAAGCCAGTACATGAGGGCAAAACGACGCATAGCAGAAATATTAAAAGAACAAAAAACCGTTCGACATGAAAACTGATCGTTTGGAAGAATTTATCAAAAACAACCGCGAAGCGTTCGATCGGCATGAACCTTCGGAAAAAGTCTGGAAAAACATTTCCGGCGCAACCCGCGACACAAAAATGGTGCGCCTGCCCTTGCAGTTCGTGCGCGTGGCCGCTGTTCTTGCCATTATCGTCGCCACAACCGTGCTGCTGACAAAAACCGACATACTCCCGTCCGGCAAACAGGCCGAAACCAGCGATCCGGAATTGCGCGAACTGATGGAAGCCGAAGCTTTTTACGCCCACCAGGTAAACGGCAAACTGAAAGAAATTCAAAAATGTTATTACACATTCCCCGAATTAAAAGATGAAATTGAATCGGACCTGAACGAACTGGAAATGATGTACAACGAACTGAAAGTCGATTTGAAGGAAAACATCGCCAACAAAGCAGTAATTGAAGCGATGATTGAGAACAACCGCAACCGGCTCAAACTGGTTGACGAAGTGTTGGAACAAATCAACTGTTAAATTCAAAAAAAATCAGAATTATGCGACAAAACCGATTCCTTCCCGGAAAATTCATGAGAACCCTGCTGCTTTTCATGTTAATTATACCAATGATAGCAAAAAGCCAGTTTACCGAAACCAAAGAAATAAGTAAACGGTTTAAAGTAACCCCCGAAACCAGAATTGAAATCTCGAATAAGTATGGGAAAATAGAACTCAACACCTGGGATAAAGACTCCGTTGTTTTTGAAATAAAAATCAGAGTTGAGGCAAAAAAGCTGTCGAAGCTCGAAAAATCGGTCGATGACATTGATTTTGAATTCACCAGCAGCCAGCATTTTTTAATTGCCCGGACAAAAGTTGGCGAAAAATTAAGCCCTATCGAAAAAGAGTTGACAAGATTCAGGGAAACGCTGCTCCAGACCGATGGAGGTATGGAAATCAACTATACGGTGTGGCTGCCCAAAAAAAATACGCTTCGTGTAGAAAACAAATTCGGCGATATTTATATCGGAGACTATTTGGGCGATGTTGATATCAACCTGTCAAACGGAAACCTGAAATCGCACGACTTTTCAGGAAAAGTGAACCTGGCAGTCAATTTCGCAGACGTTACCATTAACCAAATGAAAAACGGCAGGTTCAACTGCAACTACAGTGATATTTACCTGAAAAAAGCCGGGGCACTTACCATTGAAAGCAAATCATCCACGTTTGAAATACTGGAACTGAAAAACATCGATGCCAACTCGCGCCGTGATAAATTCAGGGTACGATTAGCTGAACGTGTGGAAGCCCGGAGCACCTTTTCAAATTTCAGAATCGGCGAACTCACCGACCGGTTGTCGCTGCGTGCCGAATACGGCGATGTGGATATTGAAAAAATCCCACCCGGCTTCTCATCCCTATTTGCCGAGTCAAAATCAACCGACATCACCCTGTTCTTTGATAAAGAAGCCTCTTTCGACTTCGAAATCAACCACACCAAATCGCAGGTTGATTTATGCCGGGAAATGGAAATCGAAGAAGAAATCAAACTGGATGAAAAAGAAGGGAAAATGAAACTCACCGGAAATTTTGGAAATAAAAAAACCGGAAATACAAATTTGATTATCAATGCAATATCAGGAGGAATTAATGTACGATCGGATTGAATGCGATAAAAAAAATACAGAAACTCAATATTTTTTGCACACCATTTGCAACCGTTCAGAAATGTATCTGTCTTATACATCATAGAAAACAAAAAACAGTTTATTAAACAAAGCCATGAAAACACTTAAAATCATCACCATTTGCACTGCATTACTGGTAGCTGCAACCGGCTGCATCGACGATTTCACCATCAGGGGAAACGGGATAGCAGCCACTGAAAACAGAATCACGCCAGATTTCTCCCGGATTTTATCGGAAGGCGCGTTTGATGTGCACATCACCCGAGGCGACGATTTCGAAATGGTTGTAAATGCCGAATCGAACATCCTTCCCTACATTGAAACCGATGTGAACGGCAACCTGCTCCGAATCCATGTCAGGGGGCTCCACAGTGTAAGCAACCGGCTGCCCATGGAAATTTCTATTACCGTTCCTGAACTCAGTGAAATTAAACAAAGCGGCTCCGGAATCATTTCAACCGGGGAGTTTGAAACCCGCCATTTCGAGGTGGCAATATCCGGTTCAGGCTCCGTCGAAACGGCTGTCAATGCAACATCGGTTGACGCCGTAATTTCCGGCTCCGGCATTTTAATCCTTTCGGGAACGGCCAGCGACGCCGATTTTGCCGTGAGCGGATCCGGAAAAATTGAAGCAACCCGGATGAACCTTAACCATTGCGACGCTGCAATTTCAGGTTCAGGAAACATGTGGATCCAGGTGGATCAGTACATCAACGCATCCATATCGGGAAGCGGGAATATTTATTACGCTGGAAGCCCGGCTATTTCCAAACATATTTCAGGCTCGGGAAACATTTTCCCTTTTCACTAAAATTAATAACCAATGAAACTCAACGCAATGAAACAACTCTTACTATTCTCGGCCTTCCTGTTTTTTTCAAATGTTATTACAGCACAGGATTACAACCAGGCGGTTGGTATCAGGGGAGGCCTTTCTGCCGGATTCGAATACCGGTTTTATACGGGTGACACCGATTCGTACAAACTCCTGCTGAGCTGGCGCGACCGCGGGTTACAACTGCACGGGCTGAAAGAATTTCACCGTTATGATTTATTCGATTTCTCCGAACAACTGGTTTTCTTTTATGGCGCCGGGCTCCATGCCGGTTACGAAAGCTGGGACGAACCACATTACTACAACAACGATCGGTGGTTCACCACCCGTTCGTCAATCATTGCCGGACTCGATGGATTGGCCGGTGTCGAATATGTTTTTTATGAAATCCCCTTATCGGTCGGACTGGAGGCAAAACCCTATTTCGATTTGTTTGGACGCGAAATGTTTGATGTTCAGCTTTTCGACTTCGCTTTTACCATCAAATACCTGTTTTGACTCCGAAATTAACTCTATATAAATTAAACAGAAAACACAATTTAAATTTTTGCCATGAAACATTTTTCATTATTGTTTATCCTGGCATGGGGAATCACCATGGTCCAGGCACAGGATCGTTACCAAAACGATCAGATTCAGACCATTTTTTCGAAAGAAAAAGGAAACGGGGCCTACGGCGCTTTCTCGGTTGGATACACCCAAATCGACGGGAAAGATGCCCTCATAACAGGAGGGCGCGGAGCCTTTATTTTTGGCCGTTCGCTGGCCGTTGGGCTGGGAGGTTACGGATTTGCCAATAACCTCGAGTTTAACACCTATTACGAGAACCATCCAGTGGATTACTCGCTGGCCGGCGGTTACGGAGGTATTTTCATCGAGCCCATTGTTGCCGGAAGTTTACCGGTTCATTTGTCCTTTCCGGTTCTTTTTGGGGTTGGCGGCGCTGCGCTAATCGAAAATTACGGCTGGGATTACTGGGAAGATTACCCGTTCAACGAACTCGACAACGACCTGTTTTTTGTGGTAGAACCTGCTGTTGAACTCGAATTCAACATGACCCGCTGGTTCCGTACTGCTGCCAGTGTCAGCTACCGTTATACTTCGAAAGTCGATTTGTTTGGTACCGACGAAGATGTATTTCGCGGACTGAATTTTGGATTGACATTCAAATTCGGGAAGTTCTAAAAATAAGAGAGGCTGCCCGAAAAAACGGGCAGCCTCCTCTTTCATCTTCAAATTATATATCGGTTATAACGTGATATAATCAGTTGCATTCAGCCATTCGAGGCTTTTCTGGCAGCTTACAATCGGGTCGAAGTTGTATTCTTCCACTTCCACGATTCCATATTCAACACCCGACAATTCTTTGGCTGCAAACATCGATTCAAAATCCATATTACCGCTGGCTCCTACTTCAGCTTTGTCTTTAACATGCCAGAGTTCGAATCTTCCGGGATAAGCCTTGAAATAATCCACCGGATTTTTACCGCCTTCCACAATCCAGTACAAATCGAGTTGGAACATCACATTTTCAGGGTTGGTCAGTTCCAGCATCCAGTCGTAAACCGGTTTTCCTTCCAGTTCGGTGGTAAATTCGTTGGCGTGGTTGTGGTAACCAAAACGGATTCCTTTGGCATTACATTTTTCTCCAACGGCATTAAAATATTCGCAATATTTTTTCAGCCCGTCGAGACTTTCGTAACCAACTTTGCCCATCCAGGGTTGAACAATCCATTTTACTCCGGCAGCCAAATGGGCATCAATGCAGACATCCCACCAGGCCATGGTGGTTTCCCAGTTTGCCGAGTCGGGAACATCCTGCCCGGTGTGCGATCCCAGAAATTGCAAACCATTGGTTTCGCAGAGTTCTTTAAAAGCAACCGGATCCATTCCGTAAAATTTGCCGTCGCCATACCCTGCGGTTTCAACAAATTTGTACCCCATTTCACCCACTTTGGCTACAGTCCCGGCAACATCTGTTTTCATCGCATCACGTAGCGAATAAAGCTGCAACCCAATAAATTTTTCTGCCTTAGGGGCAGCCGGCTGACACGAAATCAAGCCTTGCAGAACAAAAACGGCCATGGCCGAAAAAACAAAAATCCTAACCATCATTCTTTTTGTAGACATTTTTTGCGATTTTAAGTTGAACCATTCAATAAATTATTTTCAAAAATATTCAATCCTTTCTGAAATTGAAACAACACGGGCTTTTTTCTTAAAAAACATAACTTTTCCCCGGTTATCCAAAAATATTTACTTTTGTAGCTTCAATATTTTTTATGAAGAACAAAGATTTCCTGGCATTTGGTTCGGCTCTGGGTGCGGCATTTTTCTGGAGCTTTTCGTTTATCTGGTTTAAGATTGCCTACCTGGGTTATGATCCCATCACGGTGGTCATTTTCAGGCTGGCTATCTCGGCTGGACTAATCACCCTGATTGCCTGGAGTTTAAAACGGCTTCAGAAACCGACAAAGAAAGATTTCCGGCTTTTTGTGCTTCTGGCCTTTTTCGAACCTTTTTTGTATTTTATCGGCGAAAGTTACGGGCTGAAATACATCTCATCCACCGTTGCAGCAGTGATTGTGGCAACGATTCCCCTCTTTTCGCCGGTAGCTGCCTGGTTTTTTTTCCGCGAAAAAATCAAATGGATGAATGCTGTCGGGCTTCTCTGTTCGTTTGCAGGAGTTGGCCTTGTGGTACTAAACAACTCATTTCAGTTCGATGCCTCGCCGCTGGGAGTGAGCCTCGAATTTCTGGCGGTGCTGGCGGCCATTTCCTATTCCATTGTATTGAGGAAACTGGTTAACCGTTACAATACGCTGTCGATTATTGCCTACCAGAACCTCATTGGGATTGTACTGTTCCTGCCGGTGTGGCTGACGTTCGAATTTAACAGTTTCGTTGCCCGGCCATTTCACCCGCAGGCGTTCAGGGCCATCGTTTTGTTAGCTGTTTTTGCATCGACACTGGCTTTTGTTTTTTTTACCCAAAGTATCCGGCAGTTGGGTGTCAACCGTTCCAACACGTTCATCAACCTCATCCCGGTTTTTGTGGCCATTCTTTCTTTTTTTATCCTGAATGAAAGTTTAGGAATACAGCAAATTGCCGGGATTGTAATTGTGGTTGCCGGGCTGTTTTTAGCACAGATTAAACGAAAACCCCGGAAAGACGATTTCGAAACCCTGGAAATCACTACACAGCGAAAAGGTTGATTTCAGTAATTAGCTGCAGTTTGCAGCTATTATTATGGACTATTTCTTGTTATTTATCATTAAAATATGAATGAAAAAAACAGAATATAAAACTCCGGAGGAGCTGAAAATGCTCACCGAAAAAACGCAGGCGGAAACCCGTTCGTTTCTCAAAAA
>CAZHKI010000166.1:7729-7998 GCA_964533365.1 uncultured Maribellus sp.
TGCATGAGGAAGCTTTCTCTGAATTTAACTGCCTCGATTGTGCCAACTGCTGTAAAACCATCGGGCCGCGGCTCATCGACAAAGACATCGAACGGCTGGCCAAACACCTAAAAATGAAGCCGTCGGTTGTTATGGAACAATACATTCTGACCGACGAGGACGGCGATTTTGTATTTCGTGAACACCCCTGCCCTTTTCTTTTACCCGACCATTACTGCATGGTTTACGAAAACCGCCCCAAAGCCTGTCGCGAATACCCGCACACCGAC
>CAZHKI010000167.1:0-7963 GCA_964533365.1 uncultured Maribellus sp.
AGAGCACTATAAAAAAGGAATTAAAGCCTCAATGGAACAGTATCAAATATTGTCGGATGCCCCGGCTTTTGATTTTGAAGCATTTTATAATCAACCGACGGTGAGTTATAACAGTCCTTCGATAACCAATAAGCATGAACTGATTATGACCCAAAAATGGATCGCCCTTTGGTTGCAGATTGAACCCTGGTTTGACTGGAGACGAACAGGGTATCCCGACTTTGAGCCGGCTGCATTTCCTGCCTTTGGTCCTGCTTTACCGTTAAGGCTTGCTTATCCGGAACCATTTTCCGATCCGCTATACGTCGAAAAGTATGAAGAAGCGGTTAGTAAACTGGAAAAGACCAGTTATGTTCCTTCCAATCAGTCAAATGATCATAGCTACTCAAAAACCTGGTTGTTACAAGGAACCGGTAAGCCCTATTAATGGCAAATTATAGAATAGGTTGTCCAAAATTTCACGATAAATTTCTTTTGAAATGGAGGACAACCTTTTCTTTCTGAATTTTCCAATTGATTTTTTAATGTGTTATTCTGAGAAAAGTAAGATCATCCTTGCAGGGAAGTGGCTATTCTTCTGCAAGCTCAAAAAGTAATTCGATGAGAAAAGAGCAAATCATAAGTATCCTGGTGGTAGCCATGTCGCTTGGCACAGCCTGGGCCGTGAGAGGACATTTTGGCCATGAACAGGGCGCAGCCTGGGCCGGTGGAATAGGTGCGCTGGCATTGGTTTTAGTTTCCAAACGTAAAGACTGGTATAATAAAATGCTCCTGATAGCCTTGAGTTCAGCATTTGGCTGGGGTGTCACGGGAATGATGAGTTACGGGATTGTGGTTGGTTATGGCAGAAGCGATAATTTTCCCAATGCATTTTACGGTTTATTGATGCTCTTTGTCATTGGCGGTTTATTTGGCCTGCTTGGGGGCGGACTAACAGGACTCACGCTTGAGTCATCAAAGGAAAAGAAAGTGAAATGGGCTTCCCTGCTGGCCCAAATGTTGGCCGGAGGATTGATAGTATATGGTTTTTTGGTGAAACAACTGGAATGGTTGATGACTCCCCCGCGGAATGAAACCTGGGCAATATGTCTGGGCGCTTCGCTCGCCATGTTTTGGTATATGGCGCGGAATCAATTTGGCTCATCGCTTCGGGTTGCTGTATTGACGGGTTTAGGTGCCGGATTTGGTTTTGCTTTTGGTAATTTTCTGCAAACGGCAGGCACTGTCCTCGAAATCAGGTTTAACATGTGGAATGTGATGGAATACAGTATCGGATTTTTTGGAGGATCTGCGCTGGCTTACAGTATATTTACTTCAAAATGGCCTCAGACAGTGCTCCCGCCCAAACCCTGGGAAAATATTGCCGCATTTTTGCTGTTGTTTGGATTGATTCCATTGGTCGTTTTTCAGCAGTCGCTTCAGTCCGGCCTTCTTTTCGAGAGGTTTAAAACGTTTGAATTTGTTTCGGACGGAACCGCTTTATTCAGCAGTATCGCTTCTGTTTTTATTTTAGGAACATCGGCAGTTGTAGGTTGGTTTTATATTAAAAAAGCAGGTTACAGCTTTGAGAGGAAAAATACTTTTTTTCTTTTTTTCTTGTTTTTTGCTGTATATATAGTCCTAGGATACATTGTGAACGGAGTGTTTGCCGGTAAAACACAACTCAATATCCACTTGTATGTGGTCAATATCATTGTTGTCTTAATCCTGGTAAAGCAAGCGGGTGTACCGTTTTGGGAGCATCCTTTTATTACACTCAATTCAAAAAAAGTATCGTGGGTTTTAATTGTGGTTATTTCTGCCATTGTATTGATGGCTTTGGTTTCCATTAGTATTCACGGGCCGATGAACGGAGCTCACGATCGTTTTCCTCTGAAATGATAACATGTGTTTGAAATTTGTATCAAATTATTTATGTTTCATTCGCTGGTAATTCCGTTTGCTGTATAAAAGGTTGTACATAAAAGTTTTCTTAGATTTAAGTTCTTGAAATAAAACAGTTCAGTGAACAGAGTTTGCTGATCTTTTTTTGATTATCGCTGAACGAAACTCAGTTATGGACTGGAAATTAAAGTCCGGTCGTTTTCGGTGTTTTCTTTTTATTTCCTTTTTTTACGGCAGATTTCTTTTGTATTTTTATGCCATGGAAGATAGGATAGTAAACTGTTTTTATTGCCGTAAGGAAATGGAAGAAACCCATGTTGAACAAACCTGTATTTATTGTGGCGCCAGTGTTGAACAGGAAATTATTTGCCCGGAGGGGCATTTTATCTGCGAAACCTGTAAAACGAAAAATACCGCTGATTTAATTGAAGATTATTGTTTGGCAGTTTTTTCCCGTAATCCGATCGAAATCGCTATAACGCTTATGAAATCGCCGGGTTTTAAAATGCACTGTCCCGATCATCATTTTCTTGTTCCGGCAGTTTTACTTTCGGCATATTGTAAAGTGACTCGGAAAAAGAAAAAACTGAAAGGCTGGCTGGCAGTGGCAAGGAACAGGGCAGGGAAAGTCCCCGGGGCTTTTTGCGGCACTCACGGAAGTTGTGGCGCAGCAATTGGAACAGGGATTTTTTTGAGTACCATTACCGGGGCCACTCCTTTGAGCGAACTGGAATGGGAACTGTGTAATTCGATGGTTGCCCGTTCACTGCTTTCGATGGCTGGCTTTGGTGGGCCACGTTGTTGCAAACGCGTAACCTACCTTTCCATCACCGAAGCTGCCCGTTTTTTAAAAGAGCGGATGGCCGTGAAGCTGGATGTGCCCGATAAAATTTCATGCCAGTTTATTCACCAAAATGAGGAACAGTGTTTAAAAGAAAAATGTCCGTTTTATCCTGTTGAAAATACTATCTGAGAATTATTTTGGCAAAAACCGGCCAGTGATCCGAAGGTGTACGCTGGTGGTTGTAATCGGTTAAAACGGCATATTTCTGAACTTTTATCCCGCCATATACAAAAATATAATCAATCCGGTTTTCCATAGGGGCAGCAATGTTAAACTGATTAGTTGTACCTACAGGTCCAAAAGGGGGGTCTTCTGAAATCTCGCGGCTGTCGTTCATTAGCTTTTTAATGTGTGCAATCGGTTCCTTGTCGGGTGTCAGATTGAAATCGCCCGTTAAAATTACCGGAAGATTTTTGTTGTACGTCATTTCTTCAATTTTTTCACGGATGAGAATGGCTGCGTTTTTACGGGCTTCAATACCCCGGTGATCGAAATGAGTGTTAAAGAAAAGAAATTGTTTCCCGGTTACTTTTGATTGAAAATGACCCCAGGTGACAATTCGGTTAAGCGACGAATCCCACGACTTGCTTGGCTTTTCAGGAGTTTCCGAAAGCCAGAACGTTCCTTGTTTGAGCAAAATAAATTTCGATTTGTTGAAAAAGATAGGCGTGAACTCACCGGCTTTATTGCCGTCGTCGCGGCCAACCCCAAACCATTCGTATCCGGTCAGGTTGTTCTGGATATCTTCAATCTGTCCAATCAGCGCTTCCTGTAATCCAAAAATGTCAGGTTCGTGAAACCTGAGCAGTCCGCTGACCATTTCAATACGGTTGGTCCACATGTTTTCCCCGTCGCCCGGGTTGTTGTAACGGATATTGAACGATATAACATTCATTTGTTGTGAAATGACGGTAAGTGGGGAAAACAGGACAATAAGCCAAAAAATCTTTTTCATGGGTTACAAAAATTATAGGTTTGAAATTTTGGGTTGTTTTGGGTCCCTTCAACAATGGTGTGCCGCTGTTCTTTTCCATTTTTGATTACAAAATAGTAGCAGAACTCAATAATTTCGTTGAAATACCGGGTCATGGGCGAATTACTTAATTCATGTGCGCCACCACAGGTGGTATGTAGCCAGTATGGAACTTCCAGTTTTTTCAGTTTCTCGGCAATGGTATGTGAACCATGCAGTACTAAATATCCGGGTTTGTTTTTTTCGCAATAGTGGTGCGAAGCCGATGCGTAAGGTACCAGGTTGTCGTCGGTCCCGTGGAAGAGCAGGGAAGGGACAGCCGATTCGTCGTAAATTTTGGAGGAGTCGGGAATAGCGCCTGCCATCCCGATTACTCCGGCATAGGCTACCGGTCCTGAGTCAAGGCCGTAGCAAAAAGGTGGTTCGTATGCGGCATTGAGTACTGTTTCGGCACCGGCGCTGCTTCCTGCAATAATAATCTTCTGTGGATCGATGCCAAATTGTTCACGGTTTTCAATCAGGAAATAAGTGGCATCCTGCAGATCCTCAACAGCTGCCCTGAATGTGTTCAGTTTCTCAGTCGCCGGGCAATCGCATCCAAAAGCCGTGTCCTTGTTTTTTCGGGTCAGCCGGTATGAAATGGATACGGCGACATAACCGTGTGTGGCCAGATTCATGCAAAAATCCTGAATTCCCTGACTGTTTCTTGTTCCGTTTTTAAATCCCCCGCCATGTACATAAACAATGGTTGCCCGTTCGGTTTCCGGATCATTTTCCGGCAGGTAGATGTCCATATCCAGATTTTCTCCGTCTTTTGTGGAATAAGTGACAGTTTGTATCGTTACTTCGTCGGTAAACGGTTCTAGGTACCGTTCCTGCGCCTGAAGTAACTGGAAGGGAACAAGGGAAATGATCAGAAAACGAAGGAAACGTTGCATCTTTTTTTTGACGAATATAAAAATTTATACAAAAAGATTGAACAAAAGAAGGAACCTAAATTCTCAGGCTCCTTCTTGTTGTTCTTTTAATATTTCGCGGGAAACATATTAAAAGAGTTACGCCGGTAATCTATCTTCCAGGCTATTAAAATTAGAGTTGAATAGAAAATACAAATATCAGGCCGTTAATGGTTATGTTTTTGATATATAGTGGTTTAATGTATGTTTAAAAGTATGTTCGGGTTCCATTTCGGGACATGATGCTTCGAAGATGGCCCTAATCAGATGGCTTCAGAATAATTTTTCAGGTGATTTGAAATGTTTCATTTCATATTGCAGAAGATAAATCTTCCGGTGAATCCCTCCGGAATAACCAGTTAAATCACCGTTTTTTCCGATAATACGGTGGCAGGGAATGATTATCGGGAGCGGATTTTTGCTGTTGGCCATTCCTGCCGCGCGGGTTTTGGCCGGCGAACCAGCCTTTCGGGCAATATCAAGGTATGAGGCTGTTTTTCCGTAGGGAACCTGTGAAACCAGTTCCCAGATTTCAAGCTGAAAATTGGTCCCTGCCGGATTTATCTTCAGTTGAAATTCTTTTCGGGTTCCCTGAAAATATTCGGTTAATTGATGTTTTGCCTGGATGAGAATATCCGGCTGATGAACGGAGTTTTTGATTCCAATTTCAGAGAATGAGATGGAAAGCAGTTCTGTTTCGGTGGAAATCAGATGTAGAAATCCGATTTCGGAATTGATATATAGACAGTTGCTGAAAATATTCATTTTTGTTGATTGATTGAACGGTAATAAAAAAATCCGGCATTAAAAATACCGGATTTTAGTATGGATTAAAGCAGAATAAATTAAAAACGCTCCCTTTTGGTGTATGTTGTATGGAGCAGGTGATGTGAAATTTCGCCAAGTGGTTCTTTCAGAAAATCCTTGTAAAGTTTCAGCACCTCAGGATTTTCGTGAGATTTCCGGATGGGCAATCCGCTGTCTTCAGCATAAATGGCTTCCGCTCTTTTCATCCTGATTTCGGGATTGGTAGGAATAGGCTGGCCGCCGCCGCCGAGGCAACCGCCGGGGCAGGCCATGAATTCGATAAAGTGATAATCGGCTTTTCCCGATTTGACAGCATCCATCACCGTTTTTGCATTAACCAGTCCGTGGGCTACGGCACATTTCAGTTCAACCCCATCTAGAAATGCCCAATCGGGAAGCGGGTTCTCAATTTTAATGGTAGCTTCCCTGATTCCTTCCATTCCGCGTACGGGTTTAATGTTGAGGTTTTCAAAAGGTACCTCGCGGCCGGTAACCAGTTCGTAGGCCGTACGAAGAGCGGCTTCCATTACACCTCCGGTTGCACCGAAAATAACGCCGGCACCGGTTGATTCGCCCATCAACCGGTCGTACTTGGCCGGTTTTAGTTTGTTAAAATCGAGCCCGGCCTGTTTTATCAGAATAGCCAGTTCGCGGGTTGTCAATACATAATCGACATCGCGGTAGCCACTGTCGTGCATTTCAGGACGGTTGGCCTCAAATTTTTTGGCAGTACAGGGCATAATGGAAACCGAAACAATATTTTCAGGCTCGAGGTTCCTTACTTTGGCATAATAGGTTTTGGCCAAAGCCCCAAACATTTGCTGTGGCGATTTGCAGGTTGACAAATGATCGAGGTATTCCGGGTAGAGGTGTTCAATGTATTTAATCCATCCGGGAGAACAGGATGTGGCCATGGGCAGTTTCACGCTTTGGTCTTTATCAACAAGTGCTTTTTTCAGGCGTGTCAGCAATTCAGTGCCTTCTTCCATGATGGTCAGGTCGGCTGTGAAGTCGGTGTCGAGCACCGAGTCGAATCCTAATCGTTTGAGTGCGGCCACCATTTGTCCGGTTACTCTTGATCCGGGTTCAAGTCCCAGTTCTTCACCCAATCCTACGCGAACGGCAGGCGCGGTTTGAACGATTACATGTTTATTGGGATCGGCAATGGCTTCCCAAACTTCTTCGATGTAATTTTTTTCAACCAGGGCGCCGGTCGGGCAGTGGTTGACACATTGCCCACAGTTGGTGCAGACCACATCGTTCATTGCCTTTTCGAAGAATGTGGTTATTTTCATATGATCGCCTTTGTGTGAAACGGTGAGCGCATTGACGCCCTGCAGTTCGGCACAGGTCCGTACACACCGCTGACACCGGATACATTTGCTGTCGTCTTTGATGATCGACGGCGAAAACATATCAATGGAATATTTTTTCAAGGGCATCAGTTCAATAAAATCCTGAGTCATGATTTTGTATTCTGATGCCAGATCCTGCAGTTCGCAATTCCCGTTTCGGTAGCATTTGGTGCAGTCGGCGTTGTGTTCGGCCAGCAACAGTTCGATGATGTGTTTTCTCGAATTTCTGACTTTCAGACTGTTGGTGAGGATTTCCATGCCATCCTCGCAGGGAGTGGCGCAGGAAGCCGAAAGCCGGCTCTGGCCAACTACCTCGACAATGCAAACCCGGCAGTTTCCGGCCACGCACAGGTCTTTATGGTAACATAGAGTTGGAATTTTAATTCCCTGTTCATCGGCAGCTTCCAGAATTGTTTTTCCTTTTTCAATTTCAACAGGAAAGCCATTGATGGTAATATTTACTTTATTTGCCATGGTCGTCGTTTTTCGGTTGATTAATAAATCATTTCTTCCCTGAAATTTTCAACAATGGAAGAAAAGGAATTGGCCACTGACTGGCCCAGTCCGCATTTTGCAGTGAGTTGCATGGTTTCAGTCAGCCGGAGTAGCTTGTCGAGATAGGCTGCTGGTTTATCACCTCTTTTAACCGCCTTGATCCCCAGCAGCAACTGCTGGCAACCCACTCTGCACGGCGTACATTGTCCGCACGATTCTTCCCTGAAGAATTCCAGATAATTGTCGAGTACGTTGAACATGGAACGCGAACTATTGAAAAGCATCATCGAGCCTCCGGTGGGTAATGAAATTCCTGTAAGTTTTCCTTTAAAACCAATGGCAGCATCTTTAAACTTTTTACGGGGGACTAAAAAGCCGGAAGCCCCGCCAACCTGTACTGCTTTGGTGTCGCCGTCGCCAAATTCGTATACAAAATCCTGGAGACTCATTCCGAGTTCCAGTTCGTAAATCCCGGGTTTTGGGGTGTCGCCCGAAACCGAGAACAATTTGGTGCCGCGGGAATACTGGACACCCAGATCATAGAATTTTTTTGCGCCATATTTGAAGATGGTAAATGTATGGACCAGCGTTTCCACGTTGTTGATAACCGTGGGGGCGTTCATGTATCCGCTCTGAGTTGGGAAAGGTG
>CAZHKI010000168.1:0-791 GCA_964533365.1 uncultured Maribellus sp.
AAAATAGGTTTTGGGCGGCTCGTTTCCGGCGCTGGTTGTAGCGAAAACAATGGCAGTCACGGCAGCGGCTTCGGTCCCATTTTCGTTCACATCAATATACGATTTGTGAATAACCGAACTGATGTACAAATCCTCTTCCGTTATTTTTGAGAAATCGGCAGTTTCCGGCTGAAATGCTTTTACCATTCCCATTTGTTCCAAAACTTTAATTAAACCGATTTCAAAAGCGAATTTAAACCTCGGCATGGTTACCACCACATGGTCTTTCGTTTCAAAACCATTCATCCAGCTTTTCCAATTCGAACCCGAAAAAGCGTCGATCACATCCTGCGAATTTTTCCCGTCAGCCGGAAGAAAAACCACCATGTTATATTGCCCTTTTCCGTATGGCATTTTCACAGCCTGAAAAAGAGAATTGGCCGAATATTGCAGTTT
This sequence comes from uncultured Maribellus sp., assembly GCA_964533365.1. GTDB lineage: Bacteria > Bacteroidota > Bacteroidia > Bacteroidales > Prolixibacteraceae > Draconibacterium. Next base: position 436 of record CAZHKI010000168.1, read on the forward strand.
TTCCTCTTTTCGCATCATTGGAACTTCAAGGCTGGTCCCGTCGGATGGTGTAAAAGGCAGCAAATGCGTACCTTCCTCATCGAATTTGTTTTTCCAGATGCCGTTAAAATAGATGGCATTGAGCAAAACCATCCGGTCGAGCGGGTTCAGCATTTCGATGATTTTGGTGATTTTGTCGTGGGTTTTTTCGGCCACCCAACCGTTGATTTCATCAACAGATGAGGACAATCCAAAATTGAGCTTTTTCACTTCGGCATCGTAAACCGTTTGGTTGATATCCAGAAATCCGGGCTTTACGGTAAAACCATCGGCATAAAAGATGGCGTTGGCAATTTCAAAAACAACATCCTCATCGA
>CAZHKI010000168.1:801-7939 GCA_964533365.1 uncultured Maribellus sp.
CCAATCAGGTTTTGATAGGAATTGTTGATCTGCTCGGCAGTTAATCCGTTCAGTTTCATTGCCTTTTCCATTTCGGTTTTCGTGTCGTTTGCGGCGCCATTATAAGCCATCGCAAGGGCAACCGAAATGCTCAGCGGCGAAATCATGAGGTTCTCCTCATCGCTTTCCTTCCTGATTTTCTGAAAAATTTCCAATCCGAATGTGTTGTCGGCTTCAATCAATTGTGCCGATTTTGTGTCGAGGCGGATGATTTTGTTCTCGTTGTCTGAAATTTCTTCCTGCTGACACGAGTAACCAGTACAAATGAATATCATGATTAATAATAAAACTGTCGGTTTCATAATCTGATTTTTAATTGTTTAATTGTTCCTCTCAGAGTTTAAATTCAAGCTTTCACAGCGGCATTCATTATTCTGCCTTTGGATTTTTCACCGTACCCATAAACAGCACTGCTCCGGTCGATTTTTCGGTGATGGCATAAAAAAACGGGCGATTCACCTGGAACGGAATTTTCTGCGGCCCCACTGAATTTCGCTCAATGGCCACAATGGTTACGGCAGCTGCTTCGGTACCTTCTTCGTTCACTTCGATGAACGACTTGTGTTTCACGTAATCAATATTTAATTGGCCTTCACGGTTGATTCCGGTAAAATCGGCTGCCCCGGTAAATGCCACGCCCATTCCCATTTCAGTCAGTACATCATTGAGTTTAATTTCGTAGCCGTATTTGAATTTTGGAAATGCAATTTCGACGTTTTGTGTTAACTGAAAGCTATTCATCCACGTTTCCCAGTTGCCGGCATCCAGTTTATCCACAATATCCTGAAGCTTTTTGCCCGGTTCGGGCAGGAAAACATACATGTTGTAGTTTCCTTTACCGTACGAAAACTGAACCGCGCTGAACAGGCTGTTCGACATATATGAGAGTGTGTCGGGGCGCTGCATGGTTTCGGTTTCGAATTGAGTTCCGTCTTCAGCATAAAATGGCTTTAAAACTGTACTTTTCGTATTGAATTCTTTGGTCCAGCTCCCTTTGAAATAAATGGCATTCAGCAAAAACATCACCTGCTGCGGGCTAATCCGGTCGAGAATGGTTTCGATTTTATTGTGGGTTTTTTGGGCCACCCAACCATTTACCGTATTTAACGCCAGAGGCGAAGAGAAATCGAGTGCGGCAATTTCAGCATCGTAATACCGGTTGTTGTTTTTTATGAAATCTGCTTCAACCGAAAATCCCTGCCGGTAAAAAATGGCATTTGCAATTTCGAGCAACACTTTTGGGTCGAGCGATTTTAATGCATTCACCAAACTGTAATACGAGGTATTGATATCTTCGGGGGACAGTCCATGCACTTTCAGTGTTTTTTCCATGGCGGTTTTTGTTTCGCCATTGGCGCCATTGTAAGTCATGGCCAGCGCCAGGCTTACGCTCAGTGGCGAAATCATGATGTTTTCACGATCCGTTTCTGCAGAATAAACATACTGAAATAACTCAAACCCGAAGTCGTTTTCCGCTTCCAGCAATTTTGCCGTTTTTTCGGTCAGAAGAATTTCATCGCCGGAACCTGTATCGTTCAAATCGCACGAAAACAGTATAAAAACCGGGATCAATAACAGAATTATCTTTTTCATATTCTTCTCTTTTAAAAATTAAACACGAACGTTTCTCCCAAAGATGATTGTACACTTCAAAAGGTTGCGTACAATTTTTCTTTTTTCTTAACGCAACCTTTTGGAGTGTTGTTTCATCTAACTCCAAAATTGATCGGCTTGTTTTTATAATGTTTGTCCGGAATTAAGGAAATTGAAAAAATAAAGGTAAAAAGAATTTATCCTTACTTTTGAACAGACATTTAATACGGGAATTTGGAAGACCTGAATAAAATAGTGAAAGCGTGTGCCACCGGCGACATTCGTGCACAGGAAAAGTTGTACCGGATGTTTGCCCCTAAAATGTTTGGGGTTTGTCTTCGTTATGCCAAAAACAGCGCCGAAGCGGAAGACAATTTGCAGGATGGTTTTGTGAAGGTTTTCACACATATTAATAAGTTCAGGTTCGAAGGTTCATTGGAAGGTTGGATTCGAAGAATTATGGTTAACGTATCGCTCGAAAAATTCAGGCAGCAACATGTGGTTTATCCGGTTGAGGATGTCGGGGTTTACGAGTCGAAACAATTTTCGGAGGATATCCTGGATAAAATTTCGGCCGATGAACTGGTCGGGCTAATTCAGGAATTGCCACCCCGCTACCGCATGGTTTTTAACCTTTATGTCATGGAAGGGATGAACCATCAGCAAATCAGCGAAGAAATGGGGATTACCACCGGCACTTCGAAATCGAACCTTTCGCGGGCCAGGGAAATATTACAGCAAAAAGTACAAAAGCTATACGGAGAAATTGAAACACAAGAAATTTACTCTGCATGAACAGGAAAGAACTCAATATCGACAAGGTTGTACGTGAAAAACTGGAGGATTTTTCACCGGCGCCACCGCCACAATTGTGGGATAACATCCGGGGACAAATGGTCGCGCAGCAAAAAAATAGACGGCTGGCCTACTATCGGTGGATAGCTGCTGCTGCTGTTATTGTCATGGCATTTCTGGCCGGCTGGTATCTCAGCAAACAACCGGAATCCATTCAACCCCCGGTGGCCGAAACCGAACAAATTGTACCTGGAATCCATGAAACGGAAACCGGAAATCCTCTTAATGAAATTGTGAATCCGGAAACCGGCGTTAACAAACCAATCCAAACTCAGGATAACCTTTTTGCCCAAAACCTTTCGGAACGAGAAAATGCAAACACTTTCAAGAAAAAAGAAATATCGGGAAAAGTAATTATTACAGGAGAACGCATGGAAAGAACCGGGATGCGGATGATCCCAAAAAATAGTATTCATTTCAACAAAGAAGTAATTACGGATTGGCTTGCTGAAAAACCAGCAACATCAACGAATGAAGAATATGCAGATTTTGACCGGATGCTGCTGGCCGAAAATGCCAAAAGTTTCGCGGGTGCTGCATCCAACGAGAGTGGCTGGAAACTGGGATTACAGGTTTCGCCCGGGTATTCGTCGCAGGCGACCCGTCATTCTGAAAATTATTCCCGGAGCATGACGTATTCCGATCGCAGTGGAAACGGAAATGTAGGCGGAGGATTGTCGGTTCAGTATAAAACCGGGAAAAAATGGAGCATCGAAAGCGGAATCTATTACGCACAAAACGGGCAGAAATCAAATAACTCGCCTAATTGGATTGCCCAAAACAATTCCGGATATTATTCCGATAAAAACTCCTATTTTAATACGCCGGTCGAAGTCAGCTTTACCAATTCCTCTCGTCAAATGGCCATGAACAGCGTAGCCGGGGTGGTTGAATTCTCGGGAACGCCGACAGGGGCTGAGTTGGTTGCCAATCTTGACCAGACCTCCGACAGGGGAAATGTACTGTTGACCAATGGTGAATTTTCGCAGGTTTTCGATTTTATCGAAATTCCGCTTTACGCCAGGTACACCCTGGTCGATTCGAAAATGGACATTCAACTCATGGGCGGGCTAAATGCCGCAATTGTTGCCGGGAACAATGCCTACATGGAAAACCAGTTCGGGCTGCAAAACGTGGGAAAAACACAGGATATTTCAACTCTGAATTTGTCGGGGACAGTTGGGGTTGGTCTAACTTACCCGATGGGAAAACACATTTCGTTTGCCGTTGAACCACGCCTGAGTTATTACCTCAATTCCATCAATCACAACCCTGATGTGAAATTCCGTCCCTACCGGGTTGGCTTCTTTACCGGTTTGTATTACGAGTTTTAGCAGATATTATTTCAATAACTGCATTTTTTTTCTTCCCCACGCAACCTGAAAGACATTTTCTGCATCTATCCGAAAACCATACTGAAATGAAAATATTTTGTCTGTCACTGTTTACTGCTTTGTTATGCCTTTCGGTTACTGCCCAGGTAGAAAAAGGATCGGTTTTTTTGAAAAACGGGACCATCCTGAAAGGGAAATTCAATTACTTCAGTAACAACGAAAAACTCAGGGTCGAATCGTCGGGAAATGTCTGGGTATTCAATGCTGCCGAAGTCGACAGTGTTACCTCAGCACGTAATAAAAGGGCTGTCCTTCCTGAAGTTGCGGCTCACAACACCCGCTGGTTTTTTCGTACCGAGGCCGGAATTCTGGCCGGGAATTCAGATAACAGCCAGTCAGCGCCCTTCAGCCTCACCGCTTCGGTAAACTATTCCATTGTCCGGAATTTTTCTGTTGGAGTGGGGACAGGGGTCGAATTTTTGAAAGAATCGTATTTACCTGTATTTCTGAATGCAGAGTACCGGTTCAGAAAAACCCAGTCAACCCCCTACGTTTTTCTGAAAGGCGGTTACCAGGTTCCACTTGAGGAATCGAGAACCGTCTATAACCAGGGTTATCCGATCTGGTCCAGCAGCGTGTGGCCTGGATATTACTCCAGTATTGAGACCCCGGACGCCCGTGGCGGAATTCTCCTGAATCCCGGAATTGGCTACATGAACATGTTCTCTCCCGGATTTGGAATGTCGTTTGCTTTTGGCTACCAGTTTCACCGGCTGAATTACAAAGGCGACAACGATTATGGCCTCGACATCGATTACAACCGGCTTTCCCTGAAAATCGGAATTATTTTCAATTAAAAAACCAAACCGAAAATGATGATGAGAATACATTACATACACCATAATATTAAAGACGATCAGATATTATCCGGTTGCAAAATTTGGTTAAAGAATGTACCAATGATAAAAGTTTTTAAACCTGGAACAGTAAAATTGGAACCATGAAAACAATCAGAAATATACTTTTCCTGCTTATTGCGACACTTGGATTTCATTCATGTATGGACGAATACACCGAAGTATTTACCGCCAACTCGCCGGTGTACATGTCGTACGAAGATTTGCGCAGTGCGGTAAAAATGAGTGCCGCCCGCGATTTGAAAAACCCGGGCAAAATTTATTTTAAGGATGGCTACATCTTTATTAACGAAGAGTTGAAGGGCATCCACATCATCGACAACCGGAACCCTCAAAACCCACAAAACATCGGGTTTGTCGAAATCCCTGGAAACGTAGATATTGCCGTAAAGGGAAATGTATTGTATGCCGACAGTTACATTGATTTGGTTGCCATCGACATTTCGAATGTGAACGGGCCAAAGGAAGTACACCGAGTGAAAGACATTTTTCCCTACACCACACCGCCGTTTGATGAAAACTACCGTGTGGCCAGTGTCGATCAAGAAAAAGGGGTTGTTATTGACTGGGAAATCAAAAAGGTGCGGCAGGAGATGAAATACAACTACTATCCCATTTACTATTTTGCCAAAGCTGAGTTTACCATGGATAATTTGTCGGGCGGGGTTGCAGCGCCTTCGGGAAGTACGTTTGGCGTGGGTGGATCAATGGCCCGGTTCGGGCTATATAAAGACTATTTATATGCCGTTGACCGTTCCACACTTTATCTTTTCGATGTTAAAAATCCGGCAACCCCAAATGATATTGGGAAACAGAATGTAGGCTGGGATGTGGAAACCATGTTCATCACCGACAACCATATGTTTTTCGGCACTCAGTCGGGGATGCGCATTTTCAGCCTCGAAGTAGCCACGGTGCCCAAATACGTCGGCGAGTTCTGGCATGTTACCAGTTGCGATCCGGTTGTCGTTTCCGAAGGCTATGCCTATATTACCCTGCGTGGCGGAAACACCTGCGGCAGTTCAGTAAACCGCCTCGATGTGCTGAAACTTTCGGAAAACTACCTGAACAACCAACTTCTGGCTTCGTACCCGCTGCATGGCCCCTACGGACTGGGAATTGACGGCGATGTTTTGTTCGTTTGCGACGGTGATGCCGGATTAAAAGTTTATAACGTTGCCGACAAACTACACATTGACGAAAACCGGATTGCCAGCTTTCCCAGCATCAACACTTACGACGTAATACCCGTCAATGGTTATTTGTTTATGATTGGCGATGATGGTTTTTATCAGTACGATTATTCGAACCTTCAAAATATTTTCCAGGTTAGCTATATTCCTGTAAAAAAAGAATGACACAGTCATTCTTCTGATCAATTCGAAAGCCCGGCAGAGTGCCGGGCTTTTTTTGACCAATTTTACAGGCATCCATTTGAAAATGTTGAAAACAGTTAATTCATTGGATAAAAAAGGCCGGAGCAGAAATGCTGCACCGGCCTTTTTCTGTTCACTAATCGATTATCACTTTAACAGTTCGGTAATGGTCGAGCGTAATTCGTCGCCACGTTTGTTTTTAGCGACGATCTTACCTGTCTGATCCACAATTAAACTTGACGGAATGGAATTTACGGCATACAATTGAGCAGCGGCATTCTGCCAGTAAGCCAAATCGGAAACATGCTTCCAGGTTAGCTGGTCGTCCTGAACGGCTTTCATCCATGCTTCGCGGTCGCGGTCGAGAGATACACCGAAAACTCCAAAGCCTTTATCTTTAAACTCCTGGTAAACGGCAACTACATTCGGATTTTCCTGCCGGCACGGACCACACCAGGATGCCCAGAAATCGAGCAGGGTATATTCGTTCTGTGCATAAACATCCGAGAAATTCACCGGGTTTCCTTCCGGATCGTTCATGGTAAAATCGGGAGCAATCTGTCCGACAGCCACAACTTTAAGCTTTGCAATGTGTTCTTTCAACTTTACCACAGAGGGGATTTCCTGTAGTTTTGGATCGAGCGACTGAACCAGCACATCGAGTTCTTCCACTTCCTTTTCATACTGAACGGCTGAAAGAAAATAGGGAGTAACATACGAAGCCGGGTTATTTTTAATAAAATCGGTCTGCAATACGCCAATACTTTTATACATTTCTTCCACCTGGTTCATCAACTCTTCGGCTTTCGCGGTGTCGCCGGCGGCAACAGCCTGCCGCGACTGCTGATAAAGTTCCATATATTTTTTGCTGATTTCGGTAACCTGATCGTTCACAACCGAATATTCATCGTGTGTAGCCGAACCGGTTACTTTCGCGAAATAAATCGAATCGGCTTTCCCTGTAACCGTCATTTTGGTATTTTCAACAAAAACAAGGGCTTTTTGCCGCTGCCGGTCAAGGCGG
>CAZHKI010000169.1:0-914 GCA_964533365.1 uncultured Maribellus sp.
ATCGAAGACTGCATTCAGAAAGGAAAAGATTACTACAATGCCGGGCCGCGTTACAACACCAGCTACATCCAGTGTACCGGGCTGGGAACCATCACCGACAGCCTTTCGGTGTTGAAAAAACATGTTTTTGAAGAACGGAATTTTAGCATGGAAACGTTGCTGAATGCACTTTCGAAAAATTTTGAAGGCGAAGAAGTGCTGCGGCAGCGCATTATCAACCGCACCCCGTTTTTTGGAAACGATGACGAATATGCTGACTCGATTGCGGTGCGGGTTTACAACGATTTACTGGCGGCAATTGATGGAAAACCCAATGTAAAAGGCGGACAATACCACCTGAACATGCTTTCCACCACCTGCCATGTTTATTTTGGCAAAGTGCTGGGCGCCACTCCCAACGGGCGTTTCTCCGGAAAATCCATTTCCGACGGGACTTCGCCTTCTCACGGCTGTGATACCCACGGACCAACCCATGTTATCCGTTCGCTGGGGAAACTGGATCAAATTAAATCGGGCGGGACATTGCTCAACTTACGGTTTGTCCCCAGTTTGCTGAAACGCGAAAAAGACGTGGAAAAACTTGGGCATCTCATCCGGAGTTATTTTACGCTGGGAGGCCACCACATTCAATTTAATGTAGTTGATACAGCTACTCTTTTGGCGGCACAATCCTGTCCCGAAGATTATAAAGATTTGATGGTGCGCATGGCCGGTTACAGCGACTATTTCAACGACATGAATGCCGACCTGCAGCAGGAAATCATTGACCGGACTGAGAATGAAGAATTTTAATTCGTTGCGTTTCACCAAAGGTGGAGGGGGAATCTATTTTAAAAAAATAGATTTTTCCCTTATTCTGCGGATTGAAATGGTCAATCATTTTTTCAAAAAATGACACAACCGCTGATATTTGA
>CAZHKI010000169.1:924-7938 GCA_964533365.1 uncultured Maribellus sp.
CCGGATAACGATTTTTATGAAAGGTTGCCCGCTGCGGTGCCGCTGGTGCCACAATCCCGAAAGCCAGTCGCCCAAAGTGCAGAAATTATACACTGCTTCAAAGTGCATCGGGGCACAGGATTGTATTGAAGTTTGCCCCACCGGCGCGTTGACACTTACTTCTGACGGGATTGTGACCGACGGCGAAAAATGTACCCTTTGCGGGAAATGTGCCGAAGCCTGTCCTTCGAAAGCCATCGAAATGTCGGGGAAATTATATTCAGCGAAAGAGCTGGTTGCCATCATTGAAAAAGAAAGGATCCACATCGATCAGTCGGGCGGCGGGGTTACTTTCTCGGGCGGCGAACCGCTGATGCACCCCGGTTTTCTTGTCGAAATACTGGATGCCTGCGGGAAAAATGGGTTTCACCGCGCCGTGGATACCTGCGGTTTTGCCTCAACTGAAACAGTTTTGGAAGTTGCAAAACATACGGATTTATTTCTTTTCGACCTGAAACTGATGGATCCGGCCCGGCATAAAAAATGGACCGGCGTTGATAACCGGCTCATTCTGAAAAACCTGAAAATACTGGCAGAAACCGGCGCAAACATCAACATTCGCATTCCTTTCATAAAAAATGTGAATACCGCTGAAAATGAAATCAGAAAAATGGCTGATTTTGTCTCATCTTTGCCTGGGCAAAAACCACTGGTAAACCTGTTGCCTTACCACAACATCGCTTCGGGAAAATACCAGAAACTGGAGATGGAATACAACGCTGGAGAAATGGCAGAACCTTCGGATTTGGAAATCCGGCAGGCCATCGAGATTTTTAAAAACCGGGGATTGGAAGTGGAAGTTGGTGGATGATTTTTGTTGGGCAGGTGACTCAAATTCACCTGCCCAATAAAAATTAACCTTTTCCTTTTCCCCAGGTCAGGACGATTACCAAGCCGATAATTGCCATAACAACCGTATTTACAACCACATCCACAATAATGGCGGAGAAGTTGTGAAACATGGTGGTCATCGAATAATACGACAGGTCAAAGCTCAGCCCCATTAATAAACCGAAAATTGCCCCTGTTTTTAATCCATCGGCAATTCCTTTAGCCCCCGACCAATTCAAAATGAGAGTCAGAAGCAATGCAAACGTTAAATTGGAAACAATCATGGCCCACCAAATCATATCGGTTTCAGGCCGGCCTGAACATTGATTGATGTTTTCCGTGTAAAAATTCATCAGCAAAATTCCCCAAACCAGCCAGCCTAACAAAAAATAGGCAATTCCGCCAAAAATAGTGCCTCTTAAAATTTTCATAACAATATTTTTATCGTTTTAGTTGCCAGTAATTTACATCATTTATTTTGATTTTGAAAGATGTATAAGGAATCTTTAAATGACAAATGAAGGGCCTGTTTTACAAAAAAAATTTCCCCTGTTACAATGATTTGAATAATTTTAGCCCTGAATTTTAAAAAGTGAATGATGAATTTTAAGTTGACGTATTTGATTTCGTTCATGATCCTGGCGGGATTTACTGGGTTTTCACAAAACGAAAAAGAGGAGGAGTTATTAAAAACATTTCATACCATTTCGAGCAACGATATTTTGAAATATGCAGAAGAACTGAGTTCTGAAAAATACAAAGGACGGCTTTCGGGTTCGCCCGAATATCTGGATGCCGCACAGTGGTGTGCCGGTAAATTTGAGGAGTGGGGAATCAAACCCGCCAACAACGGCAGTTTTTTTCAGTATTTTCCCAATGAATATTCCGAGGTGTTTACCAAAGGGAGTGTGATTTATTCTCCGGGAAAAGGGAAAAAGACCAGCCTTCGTTTTCCTGACGATTATTTTCCGGGCGCTAATTCTGCTTCGGGTAAAATTACCGGCAACCTGGTTTACGTTGGTTATGGGATTTCAGCACCCGAACTGGGCTACGACGATTATGCCAGCATTGATGTAAAAGGGAAGATTATTCTTCTGGAAGCAGGGCTTCCGTATACCAAAAATGATTCAACCATGCTGAAATGGAATGCTTACGCCTATCACCGTTACAAAGCCCAAAATGCCGTAAAACACGGCGCTGCCGGCATGTTGTATATCAGCAATCTGGCTAATCCGAATACGGTTAATCTCGAAAATTTTGTGTATGCCCACATCAGCAGCGACATGGCCCGGAAGATGATTTCCGATTCCGGAAAAGATTACGAAGCGTTAAAAAAAGAGTTGCGCGAAATGAAAACCCCTTCATTTGCACTGCCTCAAAATCAAAAAGTAACTATCTCGGCCAAAACCAGCTATTTCCGCGATGCACAGGCCTGTAACGTGGTGGGACTGCTTGAAGGTTCCGATCCGGTTTTGAAAAATGAAGTGATAATTGTTGGCGGCCACCTCGACGGGCAGGGCTACCTGGGAGAACTGCTCCCCGGGGCGCTCGACAATGCTTCGGGAGTATCCGATATTCTGGGTGCGGCAAAAGCGCTGGCACAGTCGAAGGTGAAACCCAAACGATCGGTATTGTTCATGATGATTGGCGGCGAAGAATGCGGACTGTACGGCAGCGAATTTTACGCAAAAAACCCGCTTTTCCCCATTGAAAACACAGTGTTGATGATCAACCTCGACATGGTAGGCAACGGTACCGGTTTTCATTTCGAAAACGGGAAAAGTTTTCCGGAACTGTTTACCCATTTCGAAAAGGCAAACAATCAATACCTTCACCGGAAAATGAGCGCTTCCGAAGTCAGAAAAAATTTCGGGCGCCCGCGTTCCGATGCCTCCCATTTCGAAAATGCCGGTATAAAAACATTTTCGCTGTATACTTCCGAAAGTGTCCATCCGGTGTATTACCATCATCCGCTCGATAAAACCGACGTGCTTACCCCCGAAATCATGGAAGATGCCGCCCGGTTGCTTTATTTAGGGATCCTGGGTCTGGCAAACGACATGGCATTGTAAAAAAAGAAAAATGAAAACAATCGAGGGTAATATTTTGAAAATGAGGACAGAGCTGGCCTGTCCGGTGAATTACTATTTACCGGTGGGCAGCAGCGAAATCAAAATGAACGATTTTATCGGGCATAGAATTTCAATGCAGTTTACCGGGCAAATCAACTGCATTTCGTGCGGGAAACAAACCAAAACATCGTTCAGCCAGGGATTTTGCTACAACTGTTTGCAAACCACCCCCGAAGCCAGCGAATCGGTGATCAGGCCTGAACTTTCGAAAGCTCATTTTGGCATAGCCCGCGATATGGAATGGGCCCAACAACACGACTTAATCGACCACTTTGTGTATCTGGCCGTCTCCAGCGAAGTGAAAGTGGGCGTTACCCGAAACCATCAAATTCCCACCCGCTGGATTGATCAGGGGGCCAGATCCGCTATCACCGTGGCTAAAACACCCAACCGGCACATTGCTGGAGTCATCGAGGTTTTTCTAAAAAAATATTATACCGACAAAACCGACTGGCGGGCAATGCTGAAAAACGAAATTGCCAGTGAAAGCAATCTTTTGAATGAAAAGGAAAAGGTTTACCGGCTGCTCCCGGCTGAACTGAAAAAATATTTTGATCCAGGGAACGAAATCACAGAATTGGAATATCCGGTGACTTCTTTTCCCCGGGACATTAAAAGTGCCGGATTTGATAAAACACCCGTGATTGAAGGCGTACTCAACGGGATAAAAGGGCAGTACCTGATTTTCGATGATGGTTCGGTTTTGAACATCAGAAAACACAACGGCTATTTTATACGGTTTGTTAACCCGTTGTAAAACATTTCGCCTTTCATCGTTTCCGTGACAATTCTCTGGTGTTTGGAACATAAAATTTTCTTAATTTGCCCGTCCGATTTGCAATATGGCATTTTTTTAAAAAACCAATAAAAAGATAAGTTAAAATGGAAAATATCGACTGGAACAATCTGGGATTCGGATATATAAAAACTGACTATAACATCCGGTGTAACTACAAAGATGGCGTTTGGGGTGATCTGGAAGTAAGCGAAAGTGAATTTTTCACCATGCACATTGCGGCAACGGCTATCCATTACGGACAGGAGTCGTTTGAAGGGCTGAAAGCTTTCAGGGGAAAAGACGGTAAGATCAGGGTTTTCCGCATGGACGAAAATGCCCGCAGGATGCAGGATTCGAGCGACGGAACCATGATGCCCCGGCTTCCGCTGGAGAAATTTACCGAGGCTGTTGTGAAAGCGGTAAAAATGAACGAACGGTTTGTTCCGCCTTACGAATCGGGCGCTTCGTTGTACATCCGGCCGGTTATGTTTGGAACCGGGGCGCAGGTAGGAGTAAAACCAGCTTCAGAATACATGTTCATTTTATTTGTAACACCAGTTGGCCCCTATTTTAAGGGCGGGTTCCAAACCACACCCTTTGTAATCATGCGCGAATATGACCGCTCAGCCCCGCTGGGAATGGGGAAATACAAGGTGGGAGGAAATTATGCAGCCAGCCTGGTTGCCGGTGAAAGAGCCCACCAAATGGGCTATTCCAATATTTTTTACCTCGACGCCAAAGAAAAAAAATACATCGACGAATGCGGTGCCGCCAACTTTTTCGGCATCAAAAACAATACGTACATCACACCGAAATCGACTTCCATTTTACCATCTATCACCAATAAGAGCCTGATGGTTCTGGCCGAAGAGATGGGAATGAAAGTTGAACAGCGGCCTGTTCCGGTGGAAGAACTGGCCACTTTTGAAGAAACCGGGGCATGTGGGACTGCTGCAGTTATCAGCCCCATTCAGCGGATTGACGACTACGATGAAAATAAATCGTATGTATTTTCAAAAGATGGAAAACCCGGGCCGGTCAGCGAAAAACTGTACAACAAACTGCGCGGAATTCAATATGGCGACGAACCCGATAAATACGGATGGGTGACCATTATCGAATAAGAAATACACCTGTAAAGGTTAATTATGTATATCAAAGCTTCGGGACTCCGGAGCTTTTTTTTGCTCTTCCTGTAACATCCCGAAGAGTTGTTCGTCTTATTTTTTGAAAGCGCTCAGAAAACAGATGACAGTAAACGAATATAACCAGTCCGTTGATCTTTTTTCCGACCGGGTTTACCGGTTTGTGTTGAAGAGTATCCGCGATGTTCACAAAGCCGAGGATATTGTGCAGGACTGTTACGAAAAACTATGGAAAAACGCCGGAAACGTGAGTTTCGAAAAAGTAAAGTCGTACCTGTTTACTACAGCCTACCATACTATGATTGACAGGATAAGGAAAGATAAACGGTCGTCGTATTCAGAAGAATTGAAATTGCCCGACGAAGGCCATGAAAACCATTATTCCGATTTAAGCGAAATATTAAAGGAAGCGGTTGACCGGCTTCCCGAAATCCAGCGCATGGTGGTGCTTTTGCGCGATTACGAAGGATATTCGTACCAGGAAATCGGGGAGCTTGCCAACCTGAACGAATCGCAGGTGAAAGTTTACATTTACCGGGCGAGGGTGTTTTTGAAAAACTATATTGGGAAAATGGAAGCAGTGGTATAACCATTACTTCATCTGCCTGTGAAAAGATTAAAAAAAGGAAAGTAATGAAAATCAACAGAAATAATTACGAACCGTATTTTGTCGATTACCTCGAAGGAAACCTCGATGAACAATTGGTGGACGATTTTATTGAATTTCTTCAGCAAAATCCCGATTTGAAAGAGGAACTGTCGTTTTTTGAACCGGTTGTGGTTTCCCCGGAAAACCAGAGCTTTAACAACAAAAAAATTCTCTACAAAGAGAAGTTTGATGCCGAAGAAACTTTTAACCATGCCGCGGTTGCCCGCCTGGAAGGCGATATTTCCCCTTTGGAAAAAGCTGAATTTGAAAATTATCTTCTTATTCATCCTGAAAAACAAAAAGAAACCGCCTTATTTGCTAAATCAAAACTTCTTCCAGATTTTTCAGTTGTTTACACACTTAAAAACAAACTCCGCCGCCAATCGGCAGGGAAGATGATTTTACTCTGGACCTCGCGTGTTGCAGCTGTTTTCATGATTGCTTTAGCCATTTATACTTTATTCGGTAAAAATGAAAATCAATTAATGCCAGATAACCAAATGGCTGTTTTTGAAGATGAGTCGCCGAAAAAGGAAAATATACAGGCAGTAAAGGAAGATCCCTCGAAAAAAGAAAAAGATCAGGTAAAGGGAACCGAAAACAAAGTACCTGTTAAAACTCCCGTTAAGAAAACAGAAGTAAAACCTGAACCAGCTAAAAGTTTGCGCGAAACTACAAGAGGAAGACTGGATAATAACTTTGCATCGGTACTTATGCGCGACGAAATACCGCCACTGATGGCGCCACTTACAGCTACCATACAACCAAGCCGGCCAGATTTTGAAATAGCAGCAATGGATAAAGATATCGCAACAGAGAATGCAAATCATGAAGAACGATTCCTCGCCGATGTGATTAAGGAAAAAACCGGGATAGACAATCTTTCCTTCCATAAAATTACAAAAGCCGGTCTCTCGCTGGTATCAAACCTTTCGAAAGAAAAATTTAGCTTCGAAACCAACGAAGAAGGATTGATAACTGCTTTGAACTATGAATCGCGGCTACTTGCTTTTTCTATTCCTACCAGCAACGAATAGCTGTTTTCAACGATTTATCATTACCGAATCATTCAACTGCGTCAGAACTTTTTTCCTCCTGTAACTTTTTGGCAATCCTGCCCGTCACAGGTTCAGAACATTTAAAAAACAGAAAAATGAAACGAATATTTACATTGATTTTATGCTGCATTTTTGCCTTCAGTCTGACAGCGCAACCCGATACGACCAAAGTGGAGGTTATGAAGAAAAATGTGGTAACTGTAGTTGACGGGAACCATGGTACGCATGTGAAAGTAGGGAATGACAAAGGTGTGGAAGTGATAACCGACGATTGGGGCGACACCACGCATATCCGTATAGGGCGACGGACGTTTAAAGTAATTGATGGCAGCAGCGGTACTTTTGTTAAGATGGATAAGGAACCAAAAGACAGAAACTGGAC
>CAZHKI010000170.1:0-7929 GCA_964533365.1 uncultured Maribellus sp.
CAATCTGCGGCACCTGGGTGTCAACCACCGTGACCTGCGCCTGGCAACTGGCTGTATTCCCGCTGTTGTCGGTGACGGTGAGGATTACCGTGTTTTCGTCCAAATAGTTGCAGTCAAAATCGGTGATATTCACAGCCAAGCTGATAACACTACAGTTGTCACCGCTGCCGTCATCCACATCTTCGCCCATCAGAGGAGCATGGCCTGTCTCATCAAGAAAAAGCGTGACGTCTTTGCAAACAGCTACCGGCAAAACCTCATCCAAAACAGTCACAATTGCCGTTTCCTCCGCCTGATTCCCATTCACATCCCTTAATGTCACAATCACTTCATTATCTCCTGTATTATTGCAACCAAAGGTACTCACACTGATTAAAGTGTCCAGTACCGCACAATTATCAGATGCAGCCGTTACCAAATCTGCATTTGTTATAGAAGCCCCACCTTCCTCATCAAGATAAACTGTAAAATCCTGGATTGAAAGCAACGGGGCAACATCATCAACTACCATCACGGTAGCCGAACAGGAAGAAGCATTGCTGTTATTATCAGTAACGGTCAGCGTTACCGTGTTAACGCCTACTTCTGAACAATCAAAATCAGTTTGGCTGAGCGACAGCGAATGAATTCCGCAGGCGTCGTTTGAACCGTTGTTTACCGCTGCTGCCGTGGTGGAACCGTTCCCGGTTTCATCAAGCTGGACAGTTACATTCTGGCAAAGGGCAACCGGGGAGACATTGTCCTCAACGGTTACAGTTGCAGAACAGGTGGAAGTGTTGTTGTTGTTGTCGGTCACAGTCAGCGTTACCGTGTTAACCCCTACTTCGGAACAATCAAAACTGCTCTGGCTGAGCGATAACGACTGTATACCGCAGGCATCACTTGAACCGTTGTTTACCGCTGATGCCGTGGTGGAGCCGTTTCCGGTTGCATCAAGCTGGACGGTTACATCCTGACAAAGCGCTACCGGAGGAATATTATCAACCACCGTTACAGTTGCAGAACAGGTGGAGGTGTTACTGTTGTTGTCGACGACCATCAACGTTACGGTGTTGGCACCAACATTGGAGCAGTCAAAAGAAGTTTTACTAAGCGACAGCGACTGGATGCCGCAGGCGTCGTTTGACCCGTTATCCACCGCTACTGCCGTGGTGGAACCGTTCCCGGTTGCATCAAGCTGCACAGTTACGTTCTGACAAAGGGCAACCGGCGGAATATTATCAACCACCGTTACAGTAGCCGAACAGGTGGAAGTATTGCTGTTATTGTCGGTAACCGACAGCGTTACGGTGTTAACACCTACTTCTGAACAGTCGAAACTGCTCTGACTGAGGGACAGCGACAGTATGCCACAGGCATCATTTGACCCGTTATCCACCGCTGCTGCCGTGGTGGAGCCGTTTCCGGTTGCATCAAGCTGGACAGTTACGTTCTGGCAAAGGGCTACCGGAGCAACATTGTCCTCAACAATTACAACCGCAGTTTTACTTGCTGAAATACTATTAATATCGGTTACCGTTAATGTAACCGTAACCGGAGTAACCGGGCAAACATAAGTTTTGAAAGGAACATCCGTGACAGACGTTGTGCTCGATTGATTTACGGCTGCCCCTCCTTCATAAGTACTGTTTAACTTGTAATAGGTACCCCCGGAACCAATTTGCTCAAAAAAATATTTTTCACCGGCAATCAGCAACGGAGGCTCCGGGAAATGAACTGTATTGAATGCAATAGAAGAACCGCCAGTAGAAATATCGGATGTAGCCATAATTTCGCCTGTAAATGCAGTTGCCAGTTCTTCGCTCACAAATTTCCTAATCCTGATCTGAAGCTGATATGATGAAGAAACTTCTATTTTACTAAGGTATCCGGTGGTCAGGGCTGTAAACGACTGCCCACTGGGGCCAGCGATGGCTTGAGTTCCGGCCACATCGTAATTGGCATCCAATATGTAATTATCAAAATTAGCAGGAGGGACAATTACATCGCCGCAATCAAAACTGGTTATGTCCAGTGCATAGTTTGCAATCCCGCAATTGTCGGTTGACCCGTTATTAATATCAGCCGGGGCAATGGTTGCCAAACCAGTGGCGTCCAACTGGACGGTAATGTTTTGGGTAACGACAGTCGGAGCGATGTTGTCTGTAACCGAAATTGTTGCGGTTGCAGAACTTGTCAAATTCCCATCGGAAATGGTGTAGTCAAAAGTAAATGTACCCGACCAGTTCAATGGCGCCCGGTAAACAAATGCACTCGTTTCCGGGTTGAAGGAGTCAAAAGAACCATACGCAAGGGAAGGTGTTGCCGTAACATCCAGATCGTCCCCATCGGCATCCGTGTCATTGGTTAAAAGATTTCCCGTGACGGTTGCACCGGTGAAAACATTATATGTCCCATCGTTATTGGCTACCGGGGGCCGGTTGGCAACTACGTTTAACGTGGTGGATGTATACAATGGAGGAAGTACCGGATCGCCTGGCATCCCTCCGTATTCAACAACATATCCTAAAGAACTGGAATTAGGTAAATCGTTCCACTGCCCGGGATAGCTCCCGCTTGAGAAAATCTGCAAATAATCCTCATCTCCCATATTGTTGGGTTCACTTGAATTCCAGTTTGCATAAGCTGTGGCATAACCGCTGGAAAGGCCCTGCCAGAATTGGGTACCAGCTTCAGGCCCGGTTGCCCAAACCCATTTGTTTTCTTCGGAACTGTCGGTACCTCCCAGCCATCCGTCTGCGCCAAGTTTTTGCCTGATAAAATCATTCTCTGCCTGCGTCGTTACAGTGGCAAGATACCCCTGCAATCCATATAAACTTTTTTGCTCAGCCGCTGTTTTGGCCAAAGTCCACGACAAAGTTGTGCTAACATATTCATAATAATGTCCGGATACTGAACTGTAGGCTGTCTGGCTCAGTGAGATCCCCATTACACGCTGATCTTCGCTGGCAATGCCTGTGGCATTGTTGGTGTAAGTAATACTTCGAACTGCCGCCTGGTAATTTTCAGCAGTGGTGGTTCCGGTTAAGGTAAGCATCCCGGTGCTTTTTACAAATGTCCCGGTAATCCCGTTCTGAGTGGTGAACTGAAGATTATCCTGGTCGTTGTGATGCCCGGAACTAAAATAAATTTTCATCCCGGCAATATCCCCTCCGTCAACATCCGTCAGCGTAAAAGCGGGGAAAAGCTGAACCGGGGTGCCGGTGGCTGCATAATATGTGGGGGAAGTGTCATTCCCGGTTAAAACCGGAGGATCGTCCACCGCTGTCACATTGATTGTAAAAGTATAAGTGGAAGCACTCTCTGCGCCCGAGCTGTCGATTACCTTAAATGAGAAGGTGGCATACGGGGTTCCGTTCTCATTTTCTGCCGGGGCAAACCTCAGGTTTGTAACATTGCTGCATACCTGGTTTGCAACCACATCCGAACCATTATATTGTAACGTTCCTGCAGTTTCCTGAGAAATCAAATGTATCCCGGAGAATGCATCATTATCTGCATCGGAAAAGGTAAAATCAGAAATTCTGAATGCATAGGATTGATCCTCTTTGATTGTAATCGCACCATTTCCTCCAGCAGGAAGGCTCTTGATTGTATAACTCGAAGAATATGTATAATCTGAATAATACACCCCATCAAAGGATTTTACCCGAAACTGTATCGTTTTGCCAACATGGGACTGGTGTCCGGCCCAATTGCTGTATGTGGTGGAAGTGGTTCCTCCTGCAATGGTTGTCCAGGAACCTCCATTCAGTGAATATTCCAGATAATAGCTAACACCGGCAGTCAGGTCAGAAGATGCTCCCCAATTAATATTATATGTTGAATCAATAAATAACGAAGTGCCATGAAAAGAATCAAAAACACCCGGATTTGTCGGAACATCATTTACATATACATTAAAGTTCCGGCTTAAAGATTTTGCAGTCCCGTAAGCATTTGAAGCATCATCGGCGATGGTAGCCGTAAGCTGAACTATTCCGTGCGCCCCTGTTACAGGTGTAAAATACAATGAACCTGTTGAATTTGGGGAAGTATAAGAATAGGTTGGCGCCGGGATAATACTGGAATTTCCGGATGCCGTACTTAGCACAAGATTTTGAGCGACACAATCGCCATCGGTAATTCCAGAGAGAGAAACTGTTTGCTGTCCGCTATTCATTTGTACTGTAATATCGGCCAGGGCATTTAAAGTTGGCGATTGATTTTCCAGGACCTCATATTGAATTGATTTACTTTTGTTTGAACCATTGGAGAAAGAAACATCCAACTGCACGGTATAAGTCCCGACAGAAGGGAAAGTAAAGTTCAAATCTTCTGTGGTGCCAACCTGATTTCCATTCACAAACCATTTATATCCCGTAGGTGTAATATTGGTCCCGATTGAAACATTTTCCAATCCCCAATTGTCGTAAGTTGGACCTGAATTCCCCGGTTGGTACCATCTGAAAATGGTATTGGAGGTCTTTGCACCATCAGGAATAGGAAAATCATACCAATCCCAGTTATACCATGCATAATCTCCTGCAGAAGTAGTATTCCAGCCATCATAAATAGGAAGCCATGTTGAGCCGCCATTCGTACTATAATCCAAATATACTTCTTCATTTGAAGCATCAGGTTGTTCACATCCCGAGCCTTCATTATTTCCGTACCGGATGTAAAAACTGATCTTTCCGCCGGAAGAAACATCCACTGCATTGGTTTGAACAAAACGTTTTCCATCATAGACACCTCCCGTCTGAAGGGTAGTTGCCCAAAAATACGGGGTATTATCGGGAGAATTCTTACCCGAACAAGTTGTAGAAGAGATGGTAAAAGGAGAGGTACTCCAACCTGAAGGTAATGTTCCCCCGTCGAAATTAAACGAAGTGGCAACCGACGAGGCAATTCCGTCGAAAGTAACCACATAATCGGAACAGGTGCCGCTTGCATGCTCGGGTGTAATATCGACAGTTTGGGCATTCAGATTAAAAAATGCAACAAACAAGAACAATAAAGTAAAAGTTATAAATTTCATGTTCACAATTTTTAAGGGTTAATCGAATTTACTGGTCATCAGGTTCGACAAAACAATTTTAATTACATCATCACTCGATGGCTTGTAAGTTTGAGAAAGATAAATTGCAAAAGGGATTACTTTTCCCCCTCCATCGACCAGTTCCTGTTTAGAACCACAATCAGGAATGAGTGATTGTTCCGGATTCATGGTATATTCAAAACTGTTTTCACCATCGTTGTCCATGCAGGTAATGCATCCGTCAGCCCTATACAAATCATAATGCCACTCTGCTTCTACTTTATGAGCAATCTTATTTTCAATCGAAATAAATACATAGTTTGAGGTTGGGCCTCCGGCAGGATCGTTACATGCTGCTGTTTTTGAAAACATAACAATATTTTCATCCTCATAAAATAAACCCCAATTTTCCATATTTTCCAAAGGAATGGAAACATATTTCTGACCATATGATTGTATGGACAGAACGCAAAAAAACAAAATCGTTAATAGGTTTTTCATAATCTTTCTTTAACAAATTACATAACTTAACTATTTATTATTCAAATACTTAAAACATTCACGCCGTTTAAAAATTTGAAGTCAAAAAAATTAAAACTACAAGCATCCCTTATTTTAAGTTTTTTATGATTTGCACAACGATGTAAATGTATTTGTTAACACAAACACTAAATTTTAAAATTGCATTCTCCCTAGATTAATATTCGCATTATGAATTTTAAATTTATACTATAATAAATACAAACTTCATAAAAACGAAATTCCGGGATTTTTCATAATTAACAAATACCACAATTAAATCGTAAAATCAACTTCTGTATGTATAAATCATAATAATGCCTAAAAATAGAAAAATCATTGAGAACATCTCTTCAGTATATATGAAAAAATATGCTTTTTTTCATTGTTGAACGGTTAAAAATTTGAGATTCTTCGCTTCGCTCAGAGTGACATTATGTTACGTTGTTTTTCTTTAGGAGAGGTTGATTGGCGGCAAAGCTGCCAACCAACCTCTCCTATTACCAAAAAGCATTGACATTCTGAGCGCAACCAGGTGGAGTGAAGAATCTGATCTTGCAGTTCATATTTTAACTGACAATAGTTTTTATATCCTTCCTTAATACTTTAGAAACAAAAAAAACAGGAGCCAAACTGGCCCCTGTTTTCAAAATTATCCAACATTTGTTTATTTCCGATCCACCACCAGTTTTTTTACAATCCGTTCGCCGTCGATGTCGAGCGTTACGAGGTACATGCCCGATACCTTGTTTGACATGTCGAACGTGATGCGTTCCACCATCGTGTATTGTTTCCGAAGCACGGCCCTGCCCGCGATGTCGCTCACGGTCAGTTCCACGTTGTGGAAACCCGAGCTGATGCCGATGGTCACTTCGCCGCGTGTCGGGTTCGGGTACATATTCACTGCGAAATCTCCGGCCGCAATTTCGCCGGCGCTCACCGGGTAACCTTCCACGCAAAGCCGGAATGTGTCTGTCGCAAATGCGCCCTCCGGATCGGTGGCTTTTACCAGCATGTGGTAGCAGCCCGTGTCGGCTATCATCGGGTTGAATACCAGCGTATCGTTTGCAAAGGTTGCCCATTCCGGAAGGATTTCGCCTCCGGCCTGCATCACTGCTATCTCCAGTTCATCGCCGTCGGAATCGGTAAACATTCCGGCCGGAACCGGCACTTTCAGCACATACGACGCGTTCACGGTCTGGTCGGCAATGGGCGTTACCAGGACTGGAGCGTGGTTCACATCCAATACTGTTATCACGAAGGCCGTGCTGGCAATTGCCCCCTCGCTGTCGGTCACCGTCACCGTGATTTCAGCTTCGCCGATCATTTCCGGGTTTATCGCCAGTTCCAGCGAACCGGTTTCTCCTTCAGTATATTCAACAGTTACCGAAACCAAACCGGCATTTGAACTTTCTGCAGTAACCGTTACCTCTTGTGCATTGCAATCAATTCCCCAACTGATGCCGGTCAAATCAACCGGAACCGGCGAGGAGCCTTCGTCAACCGTAACATCGGCTATCGTACCGATGGCCGGGGCGGCATTGGGCGCTGTCACCGTCACGTTGAACGACAGCGTGTCGCTGTTGTCCCATTTGTCGGTGGCAACCCATATTTCGGTGGTGGTACCTGCCGGGAACATTCCGTTTTCCCCCAGGCCTGAAAGTAATTCCAGCGTGATTTCGCAGTTGTCGTAAACATACGGGTGCGGGTAATCGATCGCCGTTTCGCAAACACCGGCAGCGACCACCACTTCCACATCGGGGATGGTGTCAATCTGCGGCACCTGGGTGTCAACCACCGTGACCTGCGCCTGGCAACTGGCTGTGTTTCCGCTGTTATCGGTTACAGTCAGTATCACCGTGTTTTCGCCCAAATCGGAACAATCAAAACCGGAGATATTCACAGCCAGGCTGGGAACACTGCAATTATCGCTGCTGCCGCCATCCACTTCATCGCCTGTGAGGGTGGCATGGCCCGTCTCGTCTAAAAACAAGGTGACGTCTTTGCAAACGGCAACCAAATCAATATCGTCAATCACCGTTACATTGGATGAGCAGGTGGAGCTATTCCCGGCTGCATCAGAAACCGTCAAAACCACGGTATTCGTTTCTCCAATATCAGAACAGGTAAAATGGGTGATATCGGTATCAAATGTCAAACTGCTGCAGCCATCCGTGGAATTATTGTTCACTGCATCTTCAGCAATATCCACATTCCCGGTTTCATCCAGATAAACGGTAATATCCTGGCAAACGGCCAACGGGTTAATATTGTCGATAACCGTAATATCCTGTTCGCAGGTTGCCGTGTTGCCGGCGCCATCGGTCGCTGTCCACAAAACGGTTGTTGTACCAAGCGGGAAAACGCCTGAAAGGGCTGCCGTGTTGGTT
>CAZHKI010000171.1:0-6002 GCA_964533365.1 uncultured Maribellus sp.
GTGTATTTTCGATGTGGTGGCGCCGCCTATCATAACCGGGATGTTCATTTTACGGCGCTCCATTTCCCTGGCAATGTCGGCCATCATTTCGAGCGATGGGGTAATCAGGCCGCTTAACCCAATCACATCCACGTTTTCAGCAATGGCGGTGTCGAGAATTTTTTCGGTGGGCACCATCACGCCCAGGTCAATGATATCGTAATTGTTACAACCCAAAACCACGCCTACAATGTTTTTACCGATATCATGTACGTCGCCTTTTACGGTAGCCAGCAGTACCTTTTTTCGGTTGACAACCGAATTATTTTTTAATTTATCTGCTTCAATAAACGGCAATAAAAAAGCCACAGCCTTTTTCATCACCCGTGCCGATTTAATCACCTGCGGAAGAAACATTTTCCCGGCGCCAAACAATTCGCCCACCACATTCATCCCGTCCATCAGGGGGCCCTCAATAATGTCGAGCGCCAGTTTATATTTTTTTACGGCTTCGTCCATATCGTCATCCACAAATTCTGGAAATCCTTTAACCAGCGCATGTTCGATACGTTTTTCAAGCGGCAGGCTGCGCCATTCATCGGCTTTTTCCTCTTTTGTTCCGGTTCCCTTCACACTTTCAGCAAATTCAAGCAGCTGTTCGGTGGCATCAGGGCGGCGGTTTAAAACCAGATCCTCCACTTTCTCGAGCAAATCAGGCTGAATTTCGTCGTAAATCTGCAACATCCCAGGATTTACAATCCCCATATCGAGCCCGGCTTTGATGGCATGAAACAGGAAAACCGAGTGCATCGCTTCGCGGACCACATTATTGCCGCGAAACGAAAAGGAAACATTACTGATTCCCCCGCTGGTTTTGGCGTGTGGAAGGTTTTTCTTTATCCATTTTACTGAAGCAATAAAATCGACAGCATAATTACTGTGTTCTTCCATTCCGGTACCGATGGTCAGTACATTCGGGTCGAAAATGATGTCCTGGGGAGGGAAATTTACTTTTTCAGTCAGAATCTGATATGCACGGGTACAAATTTCCTTTCGCCGTTCGAGCGAATCGGCCTGGCCTTTTTCATCGAAAGCCATTACCACAACGGCGGCGCCAAAACGCCTGATGGTTTTTGCCTGCTGAACAAATGCTTTCTCGCCTTCCTTTAAACTGATGGAGTTTACAATGGCCTTCCCCTGCAAACACTTCAAACCAGCTTCAATTACTTTCCACTTCGAGGAGTCGATCATTACCGGAAGCCGGGCGATATCGGGCTCGGCCATTAAGAGGTTCAGAAAAGTAACCATCTCCTTTTCGGCGTCGAGCATGGCATCGTCGAAATTGACATCAATAACCTGTGCGCCTTCATCGACCTGTGCGCGGGCGATGGAAAGTGCCTCCTCGTATTTTTTTTCAGCAATCAGACGAGCAAATTTCCGTGAACCGGCCACGTTACAGCGCTCCCCGATATTGACAAAATTGGTCATTTCGTTTATGGTAACCGGTTCGAGGCCACTCAGGCGGGTATTGGCATCGGGTTTGTTCACCACATGCGGTTTTGCCTTTGCTGCCAGTTCTGCAAAAGCATGGATATGATTTGGAGTGGTACCACAACAACCGCCAACGATGTTTACAAAACGATTGTCGAGATAATCTTTGATGTGCCCGGCCATGATTTCCGGGGTTTCATCGTATTGCCCAAACTGGTTGGGCAGCCCGGCATTGGGGTGCGCACTGATAAAAAACGGCGCCTTGTCCGATAGTTCTTTCACATAAGGGCGCAAATCGGATGCTCCCAGTGAACAGTTTAAACCGATGCTCAGGATGTCGGCATGAGAAACTGAATTCAGAAAAGCTTCGAGTGTTTGTCCAGAAAGTGTTCGTCCGCTGGCATCGGTTATGGTCCCCGAAATCATCAGCGGAAGGCGGATATTACGTACTTCGAGCGCCTCATCCACCGCAAAAATAGCGGCTTTGGCATTCAGGGTGTCAAAAATAGTTTCAATCAGAATCAGGTCAACGCCGCCATCCAGCAACCCATCCACCTGTTCACGGTAAGCAGCCTTCATTTCGTCGAAGTTAACCGCACGGTAGCCAGGGTCGTTTACATCGGGCGAAAGCGAAAGCGTTTTATTGGTTGGCCCCAGGCAACCGGCAACATAACGCGGTTTGGCCGGATTTTCAGCGGTAATTTTCTCAGCGGCTTCTCTTGCAATTTCAGCCGACGTTTTGTTCATCTCGTAAACAAATTCCTCGGTATGATAGTCGGACTGGGAAATGCGGTTGGCGTTAAACGTATTGGTCAGAAGAATATCGGCGCCGGCTTGAAGGTATTTGGTATGAATTTCCCTGATAATTCCGGGATGGGTAATCGAAAGGATATCGTTATTCCCTTTCTGGTCGAAAGGAAAATCCTTTAGTCGCTGCCCGTGATAATCGGCTTCCGATAATTTATATTCCTGTATGAGCGACCCCATGGCGCCATCCAACACCAGGACGCGGGTTTTGAGTTCGCTGCGTATATCTTTTTTAATGTTCATTCTTCTCTTGTTTATTATTCACCACCCTGCTTACTTCAATGTTCCCCTTGAGGGGAAAGAAAGGGGTGATTCACTCTTTCACTTCTATAGCTCTTTCAAAACTATCCACAAATTCTTCCAGTGTTCTTTGAACATTTGAAAGAGCTTTTAACACTTCTTCATTGTCAAACCGGATGACCGAATATCCAAATCCTTTTATTTCCTCTTCTCTTATTTTGTCCTTGCTTCTTCGAAATTTATGAATTTCACCATCCAATTCGATAACCAATTTTAAATCTTTGGAAAAAAAATCAACAATATAATTTCCCAAAGGTCTTTGCCGTAAAAATGAATAACCCCGAAGTTGTCTTTTCCTTAACACTTTGCTCCACAATACCACTTCAGCCAAGGTTGAATTATTCCGAAGTTCTCTGGCAAACTCTTTTAAATTCCTGTTGTAGTGGTTATTTGAGTGGGCTGATGTCATTTTTTCATTCCCCTTGTATTTAAGTCTCTTCTTTTGTCCTGGTTTCTCACATCCCCCTAACCCCCTTAAAAGGGGGAATTGTCTCCTGTACTATTTTTTGCACTTTAAAGTTTGTCTTTCTCCTCCCCTTCAAAAAAGCCGGGAGGGGCTTCTATTTCAAGAACCTTATCTCAAAATCTCCCCTGATTCCAATTTTATCCTCGCACACGATGAACATCGAACGAATTTCCGGAAATTTCTCCGCCTGGTTAATCACTTTTTCCACATCGTTTGGCGATTTGACCTTGTTGCCGAAGGCGGTTGCAAAGGCATCGGCTAAAACGGCATCCGGGCAAATCACCACCACTGCATCGGCTTTTCCGTAACTTAGTGACGGGCCAACGGTACCTGCCGAAGTGCAAATCCCGATTTTCCCGGTTTCTGCCGGAATAACCAGCCCAATCCGTTCGGAGAGTGGCGATTCGCCGGCAAATACCGAAAGAACAAACTCGTCTTTTAAAAGGGCAAAAATATCGCCTCCATTCTCAACAATCATTTCCTCTACTGAAAAGGACTGCAGAATTGCCTCTCCCACTTCGCGGGCAAACAATCCGGCAACCGCTGCCATGGGTCCAACCCCGGCAATTTCGGCTGCTGCTGCCATCTCTTTGGCTTCAAACGGTGCTGTTTCAGCAGGTTGAACCGGTTTCAGGCTTTTCTTAAACAAGGGATCCAAATGGATATAATCATCCAGCTTTTCCCTGATTTCCCTGATTTTTGCGAGGGCCAGTTCAGTCATCTCTTCTTGAAAAGAAGCGGGATCGATACCAATCCACAAATCGGTTTCAAGATGTTTTACCACAAACGAATGAAAACGTTCGTTATTAAACTGTGTACGATAGGTCCGAACCTCGTAGTTCTTCTTTTGGAATAATTTACTCCAGTCGGTATTCATCTGAAATCGATATCAAAAAGATGGAGTGGGCAGGCCGGGATGCACAGTTCGCAAACCACGCAATTATTTTTGTCGAATTCCAGTTTCCACGATTCGCGGTTCATGGTCAGCGCGCCGGCAAAACAAACCGCGGTGCAATTTCCGCAATCAATACATTTTTCTTCCTGAAAATGAATGCGTTTATCGAGCGATTCACAGATAACATTCTGCTGCTGAAGATATTCCACACCTTTTTCAATATTTTCTTTCTTCCCCTGAAGTTCGAGCAGCAGGCTTCCGCGTTTGCCGGGATAAACCTCGGCTTTTAGAATATTGATGCGGATGTCGTAATCTCTCACCAGGTGATAACTCAGGGGTTTGTCGCCGCTGTCGGGCGGAAAATTCAGGATGTATCGTTTTTTAATCATTTCCGGCCTCCGTTTCTTTTAATCCATTTAACGATGTATTTTGGGGGAACATTTGTACCGGTTTGCTGATTTCAAATTCGCCGCGTTGCAGCCATTGTTTCAGTTCTTCGGCAATTTTACGCGCTTTCGAAAGGCTGGCAACCGGGGCTGTCCTTATTTTCTTCCCTTCAATTTTTATAAAACCTGAACGAAGTTCCTCATACGTTACCTGGCCCAGCTTGGGCGTTCCTACTGTTCCGTAGTCGAGAACCGAGGTTTCAATCTGGCTGTTGTTTATTGAAACCCGTCTGGCCATATCCACATCGAGTACCGGAACCGGAATTCCAATACCAACAAACATGCTCACCCCGTATTTCTCAAAATAAGCTGCCTGCAGATATTCAGGCGACATTTCCTTCAGGTTGCCCATCACCGCGATGGTTGCCGAATTGGATACCGGAATGCCAAATTCATTTTTGGGTTTCGACGTATTAAACTGGGTTCCCGGCCAAACCACAAAACCCTGTGTGCCTCCCAGAAAAATACGGGTTCCAATTCCAATCGTTCGGAATTCAGGGTCGTTCAGCAACGGGCTCAATTCGCCCGAAGTTGAATAGGTGGCGTTACGCAGGTTGGGCAACAAAGTCCCCATGTAAGTATGGATCATCCTTTTGGTCGTATTCACCGCCACATTATAATTTTGATATGCATTCCGCGGGTTGAAAAGGATAAACTCGTTGATGGAATCGATGTTGATGCTGGTTTTAATGTATTTCCGCGGGTAACAGTCGGTACCTTTTCCCCAGGCTTCCAGTACCACGTCTTTCCCTTCCAGCAAATCCTGGATGACATGTGCCCCGCCGTACCGGGGATTTTCAGGGTCACAGGCGGTGGCCCCGATGTATGAATCGACAGCTGCCAGCCCCTCGTAACAGGGGACTCCGTTCAGCCTGATCTTTTCCATGCGGATGGGCGGGTTGGCATGACCAAAATTAATGATTGCCCCTGACGAACACATGGCGCCAAAAGTTGCCGTGGTAACCACGTCCACTTTTTCAACAATTTCTTCGGGCGAACACGTGAGTGCCATTTTCGCCACTTCCTCGGCGGTTAAGACAACCGCCTCACCGGATTTCAGTTTCCGGTTAATTTCTTCGTAGGTTTTTATTTTCGACATTTTTTATGTAGCCGGAAGAATTAAGCCAGCAATCTGAACAATAATAGACAACCAGCTTTTCCCCCATTTTAAAATTTCTTAATGGTAATAAATTCTCTCACTTGAATGCGGTTAAAACCGCCGGTACATACACATGTTCGAATTGTGCATGTAACTGATAAGAAATAACTGGTTTCGTTGTTTTTTCATGACAGTGTTTCAATTATAATTCCGTTCCCGGCCGGGTATTGGCACCTTTTCTGCCGGGAAGTCACCGACCGATGGTTGCCAGGGTTTCGCTGAGCCCGCTCTCTCCACCCTTCTGTATAACCAAAAACTCTATATGCAGAATGATTGATCGGGTGCAAAATTAGCTGAAAAAACCGGATTTCAAATTCTTTACCTGAAATGTCAGTCAATCATAAGATAATGGTAACGATTTTCAATCGTTTTATTTGTGTATTTTCAGGTAAAGTTGTAAACTTGCACTCCGAATTTTGAAGTTTTGAGTTTAGTTTTGGATTTAAATTTTATACGCTG
>CAZHKI010000171.1:6025-7924 GCA_964533365.1 uncultured Maribellus sp.
TTCAAGCCCAGCTGGGCCCACTTAAAAATCAAAGAGTTACGAAATCACTTCGTAGCTCTTTTTTGTTTCTTGCCACATTCTTGCCAAGTTTTTCTATTTTTTTGAGGATTTTGGATTTTGAGAAAGGTGGAAATTGACACCGATGCTTTTATCGAAATTAGATATAAAATGGTTGCATCTCTTCTAAAGAACTTATTTTGAAATATGGAAATGTTGCAAACTAATTTGTGAAAGATTCGGGTAATTTCATACCTATTATAATAATCTTCACTGGCTATCAGTAGATATTATATTATTTTTATACTATCCAATTATCAAAAAAGATTACAGCCGATAAAAATTTCATATATGTCAACCAAACGAATGTCAAAGATAATTGCACTTACTATATCGTGGATTTTGTTTTTACCTCTATTCCTTTTTTTATCAATCAAGTGGTCAAACCCAAAATTGGTTCCGCGTATTATTTTAACCGTATTAGCACCATTTTCAATGCTTATAATTCTTTTTATTTCCTTGGGTAGCTATGAATATTACTACTTTCAAATTAAAAGAGGAAGTAGATATGAAATTGAAACAAAAACAGGCATAGAATTCCCGAGATTTAAAACTATTAAAAGCAGAGAGATGATATATGGCCCTATTTACTTTAGTAGTTTTAGAATGGAATACTCAGTTCAACTCGATACAACAAACATTGACAAATTTTATCAAAAAATAGAAAACAAGCTAGAATCAGAAAATCTTCACCAAGCTGATAATATTTCAAACATCTTTTGGGATAGTTATGCAAATAGGAACTATACTTTTGGTCATTTTGATTCTCAGGAAAATTTAGTATTAGTAATTGATGGGGAAAGGGGTGTAATGAGGATTATTTTTGGTAGTTAGTGACCTATACTAAAATTAAAATTCGTTGATTATTATCACACTGTAATTCCAAAGTTTATAAACCAGCTATAATCGGAAGTAGCAATCTAATATTGAAAGTTAGGTGTGAATTATCATCAATCTGTGTGCCTAGCAAAGCAAAGAAATTTATCTCCTTTTTCTGAATTCCCATGGCGGAATTGGATTTGGATGTGACCATAAACCTATTCTTTTATTCCGAGCTTCTTGTTCCAGTTTTGCCAACTCTTTATCTTTATTGAATAGTTTATAATGCCAAGCCAATCCCATTCTTAATAATTCCTTATTAATATTCTTGTTTCCAATATAAACGGTTCCAAGTATTCTTCCATATCGATCTTTGCCAGAATAAACAACTTTAACTTGTTTTCCAAAACATAAATCCGAGACAGCTTGCTTTGCCCTTGTTCCAAAATCTTGCTTAGATTCGGGACAATCGATTCCGTCTAAACGAATCTTAATTTGTTGTTGGTTTTCTGTTATGACTATGATTGTATCACCATCTGTAATTTTAATAACTTTTCCTAAAAATGAATGAGAAACAGCAAGCCATGTTGCGATAAAAAATAGAAGTGTTTTCATTCAATAAAGCTTTTTTCAATTTAAAACATATACGAAATAGAGAAAATTAGCTTCTTGTATTTGTCCGAGGGATTGAAAGTACCAAATTCACTCATATCCCTCAAGTAGTAGCTTTGTCCTAGGTTAAATTGAACATGATCAATACGCAAACCACCACCATATTCAACTGATGTCCTGAACTCATTTTCTTCATAGGGAGAACTAATTACATACTCAAAAGCAGGACCGAAAAATCCAAAAATATTGAAATGCCTAGAGAAATTAAATCTATATTCCAGATGAAAAGGTAAATTCAGCAAATGTTGTTCGTAATCATATGAATCAGAATAAACATCGTCAAAACTTGTGGAAGTATATTCATAAAAAATTCCAGTGTTTAATCCAAATCCATACTTAAACAATGGCTCA
>CAZHKI010000172.1:0-7923 GCA_964533365.1 uncultured Maribellus sp.
CCGATGGGATAATTCCCGTCGTTCCAATTCTGAATCAACTGACGATATTCAGCAGACACAGAAGCCTCGCTGCCATTCCACGAGGTAGAGCCTGACCATGCACGGCGCAGGAAGTAACTCGGACGATTATATACCTTTTCGGCCAGTTTCCAGCGAATCAAATCGGCATAACGATGTCCCTCCCAGGCAAGTTCGATAAACCGTTCGGTGCGGACGAGTGTGCGCATGGCACTTTTTTCGCCAAGTGTAGCAGGCGGATAAACAATTCCTGTTCCTGCGTAAGCTCTTTCGCGCAATTTGTTGATGGTTAAGTCCAGCACCTCCTGTGTACACTGGTCGAGTTCGATCATCGCCTCGGCATACATCAGCAGCACATCGCCGTAGCGTAACATCGGATAGGTGGTGGGTGCGCCGGTGCGTCCGTTTTCGAGGAACGAGTTGTCGATATATTTTTTGAACAACAATCCGTTATAAGCAGCGTGTTCGGCACGGGCTTTCGAGTCGGTATTGCTCACCTGCGCGCCGTCGGAAGCCCGGTAAACCGTAGTCCGGTTCGGAGCGGGTGTATATTCATAACCCAGCCACAAATAATTTTTAGGATCATAGGTCCCGTCGAGAACGCTCTTGTTGTGAGCCGTGGCGAAAGGCACAATGGTCATAGCCAAACGCGGGTCGCGGTTTTCGAAAAAGTCTTTTGGGTTGTATAGCGGCGACTCGTCGATGGGTTTACCGTCGATACAAGGATAAGCGCATACCAGTTCGTAAGAAGGAGCTTTCTGTCCCCCCCAGCCTCCTGAAAGACGTGAAATACTGTTGGCCACGTCGCCGGCAGCCCAGTAATATTTTTTCAGTGTCACATCGCCACGGAAGAAGAATATCCATTCGTCCGACCACGAAGCGGTGAACAAATCGCGGTAGTTGCCATGGAGTTTATAAACATTCAGATCCATACAGGCCTTTGCCGCCGTAGCAGCAGTTTGATAATCACCGTTCCGGAGAGCGATGCGCGCCTTAAATGCAAGAGCTGCGCCCTTGGTAGCCCGTTGTACGCCAGAGTAACTGGTCGGCAAACGATCGGCAGCCTTGTCCAAACATTCATAACTAAACGCCAGTACGTCGGCTTTGGGCGAGCGCGAAATCTGGTAAGCCTCGTCAAGTGTCATGCCCGTCTTGTCCAAAATGGCATCGCCCCAGAAAAATGCTAACATTCCGTAGGCATAACCCAAATAGAAATAGGCTTCACCTTCGAATTGCGTGATCTTTGCTTCCGGAACTCCCAGCGAGCGTGCATTTTCCATGTTATTCAACAGGCGCAACGCACGGGCAATACCTTTGTAGTAGTTTTGCCACCGACCAGCCACTGTGCCGTTCTCCGCGGTCATTGTCCCATTCTGTACCATAGAAGTCGTGTTACGAGCCGTTAGGTCGTCACCCCAGGTCATATCATCGATGGGGAAAAAATCGGTGCGGTAAAAATCGTTTACCGACATTTCAATCTCCTGTTGTGTTGAGTACCAGTTTCCACTGGATCCTTCTGACAAGGGATTCAGATCAAGATCAACGCAGGAAGAAAATGTGAGCGTTGATAATATGACGGTAACTAACAATATCTTTTTCATACGATTGATTTTTTTAGAATTTAACATTAACACCAAAGATGAAAGAGGTTGATATGAAATCTGACGATGAACCCACTTCGGGATCCCATCCTTTCGGATAGTTACTGATGGCCGGCAAATCGTTCACACTGACATAACAACGCAATTCCCTGATTTTTGCATTACTCAGCAAATTCTTAGGCAGCGAATAGCCTAACGTAATATTTTTTACGCGGAAATAAGCGCCATTGAAGAGCCAGTAGTCTGATGGTGTATAAGTGTTCGTGGTATTGGTATAAGTCAAACGCGGATACTTTGCTTTAAGATTTTGCTCTTCTGTATTGTGCTGGCTCCAGTAGTTGCCCAGCAGAAGTTCCGGCACAGCGCCCCATTGTTCTTTCAGCGGTTGGATCCATGCCGAATTGAACAGTACTCGCTGATGGCCTACTCCCTGAAATGACAGATTGAAGTCAAATCCTTTCCAGCCCATGGCAACGTTACCTCCGTAAAGGTATTCCGGCAATGAGTTGCCAAGACCTACCTTATCGTCGGAATTGATGGTTTTACTATCATCAGTATCAAAGTACTTAATATTTCCCGCTTTATCGTTTGCCGTAAGCGTAGGATATTTGACACCATTCTCATCGTAGAGGTCGGCTGTAGTCTGGAACAGACCGTCTGTTTTGTATAAGAACCACTCATTATAGTATGAACCCTTTTCAATGTATTTATACCTTTTACTTTCATCATTATCATTACTTGCGTAAATGGTACGTTTGTCGCCCAGATAACCCATTTTCGAACGGTAGTCCGACAGGTTGGCCGAAACGCTGTACCAAAAATCACCGATATTGTCAGACCAGCCTAATTCCAAATCCCAGCCTTTGGTGTACATGTCACCGGCATTTTGCTGAGGCGCTGAAAAACCTGCATATGACGGGAAACCAAGGGTAAGCAACATATCGCTGGTCTTCTTGTAATAATAATCGCCGGTGAAGCGTAAACGGTTGTCGAAAAGATTAAAATCAAGTCCGCCACCGTATGTGGTAGTTGTTTCCCAGGTAATATCCTCGAATGCATAATATACCTGTGCGGCATTCTGTATGGCTGTTACCGATTGTATCGACTTGTCGTACATGTAACTGTTGCCAAAGCTAATGGCCGCCTGGTAAGGAAACTCCGAACCGATACGCTCGTTGCCGAGCTGGCCGACAGATCCGCGTATTTTCAGGTAATCCACCACGTTATTATTAAACCACGATTCTTCCGACATAACCCATCCTGCCGACATGGAGTAAAACGTACCCCAGCGGTAATCTGCAGAAAAGCGCGATGAGCCATCGGTACGGACATTACCCTGAACCATGTATTTGTTTTTATAAGAGTACATCAGACGTCCGAATGCCGATTCGTAAGCATTATGTCCTGCGCTTCCTGAATTATACTGATAATCTTCAGGACCGATGTTGAGATAAGGATAGGTATCAAGTAAATAATTGGTACGCGAAGCTCCTTGATTCTCCCATTTGTATGAATAGCCTTCGTAACCGGCCATGGCGCTGAACGAGTGATCGCCCCATTTCTTTTGATAGTTGCCGTAGAACTGGGTTGTGAAGCTGTTATTGTCGTTTCGCGATTCCTCAAGACTGGTTATTTTATGAGACTGCATGTTGGTGGTGGAACCGTTTTCGTAGTAAACCGGCACTGCGCGCGAGAATTTTTTGCCCTTGGTAAACGAATACCGCGGTGCAAAAATGGCGGTCAAAACAAGGCCATCCAACGGAGTGATGTCGAATTGCGCCTTGCCACCGAACTTATAGTAATCAACGTCGTTTGTACCACCCTGTTCTAGACCTGCGAGCGGGTTGGCCCCATCCTTCGAGTCGGCATAGCGGCCATCTTCCCATCGGGGTGTATAATAAGGCGATACCAGGTATGCCCAGTAAATTGCATTGATTTGTGACGGGGAAACCGACGTTGATTTTGAAAAGTCGAGGTCGAAGTTCGCATTCAGCCAATCTGTAATTTTATAGTCGTTATTTATACGGCCGGCAAAACGTTCGTAGGACTTATTATCGTAATAGCCATTACCTTTCTGATAGTTGAATGTGGATTTCGTACGCAGCCGTTCTGTACCTCCCGAAACACTCAGCATGTGCTGTTCATGCGAAGTTGTTTTTTTAAGCAACAAACCAACCCAGTCGGTATTGGGATAATGCCAGGGATCCGTAGCATTTTTGCTGAGCCACGAATTAATGGTTTCCTGCGAATATTGCGAATAGGGATCCGAAGCGCCGTCGTTCCATTTCACTTCGTTTTGTACGTTCATCCAATCGATAACGTCACCATTTTTCGGTTGGGTAGTGGGTTTATCCAAACTGTATTCGTAGTTGTAATCGAACGAAAAATGGTTTTCCTTGGCGCGTTTGGTGGTGATTAAAATAACCCCTGCCGCAGCGCGCGAACCGTAAATTGATGCAGAAGCCGCATCTTTCAGCACAGTCATGGTTTCCACGTCGGCGGTTACCACATCGTTCAGCGATGAGGGAACACCATCGACAATCACCAACGGATCGTTGTTCGAAAGTGTGGTGATACCGCGTATGCGTACCGTAGCCGAAGCTCCCGGCGCACCCGATGAGCGGGTAACCTGCACCCCTGCCATCTGCCCTTGCATGGCTGTAGATATTTGTTGTGTGGAACGCTTGGCTAAATTATCGCCCTGAACACTGGCTACCGCACCGGTTAAATCGCTTTTCTTAATGGTACCGTAACCAATGGCAACCACTTCCTCTATTCCGATGGTTTCAGCCACCATAACGACCGAAAAATTCGTATTGTTTCCAATTGCCACTTCCTGCGTGGTCATACCTACAAAGGAAAAAACCAATGTTTGTGCATCGGCGGTTACATTCAGTGCAAAATTACCGTCGAAGTCGGTTACCGTGCCAGTCATTGTCCCTTTCACCATAACGGTAACCCCGGGCAGCGATTCGCCATTTTCTGAGGTAACCTTCCCTGTAACTTTTTTGGCCTGCTGGAAAATATCGCCCGATTTTCCCACCGACAATCCTTCAGGGCTCAAAATAATCTGCCGGTCGCTGATGGAATAATTCACATGTTCGTCCTGAAAAATATGGTCGAGAATTTCTTCCACCTTTTTATTGTCCATTTTCACGCTGACCCTGCGGTCAACATCAATCAGTTTGTTGCTGTAGATAAAATAAAACTCACTGTTGTTTTCAATCTCAAGCAACACATTTTTTACTGCAACATTTTTCAAATCGAGCGAAAGCCGGGTAGCCTGTGAATAAGAACTGACCGCAAACACCTGCGCCATCGAAAGAAAAATCAGAAAAGTCGTTAATCTCATAATTTTACACCATTTCGTCAACACCGGGCACAAAATGCCCATGTCAACCATTTTTCGTTTTTTTTCCATAATTTTGTAATGGTTTGAATTTGACAAATTTTAAAAGAATGCAATCTTGTTGAATCGGATCAGAGATGGAAGGTGTTGGCGCACTTTCCATTTCCTTTTTGTGTAATGCTGATTTACGTTTCTAATTTCATAATTCTATTTTTATCGTTTAGTTATTTCGATTTTTAGCCTGAACCACATATTTAATCTTTTCGATTCCTTTTTCGCCGTCCTCATCCACATATTCTGTTTTAAAATGCAGGGGGGCTGCCTGACATAAATACTCCAAAACCAGGGGCAGGGTTTCGCCCTCAATGGTGAAGGTAAACGGATGGGAACTCAATTCGCCGGTATTGTCGGCCAGACTAATGTCGGCATTGTACCAGCGTTCGAGCGTGTGGCACACTTCGGCCAGCGGGGTATTCCTGAAAATAACCTTCCCGTCTTTCCAGGCTACATCAGTATCGGTATTTTCGCGGGTTACCGAAATTTTTTGCGATTGCAGGTTATAAATAACTTTATCACCCGGTTCCAGTGCAATAACCCTGCTTTTGGCTGACTCCGATCTTTTAAATTCAACTTTTCCTTCCAGCAAAACGGTTTCCACCTGCATGTCGGCAGGGTAAGCTTTCACGTTGAATTTGGTTCCCAGTGCCTTCACTTCGGTGCCTGACGAAAAAACCAGGAATGGCAATTTCCGGTTGTGGGCCACTTCAAAATAGGCTTCACCGTCGAGGTAAATGTTGCGATCTTTGGAATTGAACCGGTTGGAATATTTAATTTTGGTATCGGAATTAATCCACACCACCGAACCGTCGGGAAGCGTTAATTTACTTTGTTTGGCGGCCGGAACATAAATTTCGGAAAGAATGCCGACTGAAGTTGTTTTGTCGATATAATGGCTTACCAGGGCATACGAGGCAACCACAAACACAATAACAGCAGCGGCAGCCACACTGCGCCATACCCATTTCGAGGCTGCAATAAATGTTTTCTTCGATTTCGAATCCCGGTAACTTTTAAAGGTTTTCTCAAAATTGTGGTGAAGGTGAAATTCATCGATTTCAGTTTCAGAAGTAATGTCTTTAAACGAAGCCAGGCCCAGAATAATTTTTTTTGCCTTTTCGGCTTCTGCGCGCGTTTCGGGATTTTTCTCAAAAAAAACCGCCCATTTCCGGACTTGCTGATTCGACTGACCCAGAACATATTCATGAAAATCGTCATCCTGCAGAAAGTCATCGGTATGTTTCAGATTTTTCTCCATATTCTTTTCTATCTGATTAAAAAATGCGGGATTATTCTTTTTGTACTACTTGATTTTTCTTTTTTTTGAATTGACCTTCGAAACAATTACCGGCCGGAAACATTTTGAAGAAAAGCATGAAACAATACCACCATTCTTCCTTTGGGAATTTCATCCTCGAAATCTTTTCTGATTTTGATGAGTGCATTGCACAGGGTATTTCTTACGGTTTGATAGGAAACGCCTAAAACACCGGCAATTTCCTTGCTGTTCAATCCGGTATAATATTTCAGATAGACCATTTCCTTTTGCCTTTCGCCAAGACTGTTTACCGAATTGGTCAGCAGTTTTAGGAATCGGTTTTGTTCTTCATCGTCGCCGTAAACCGGTTCCACGCGTTCGTCGAAACGAAAAGCAGGATTGGAAACATCAAACAAATCGACCACCTTGAATTCTTTGGAATTTAATGTTTTAAACAGGCGCCGCCGAATGGAACTGAAAAGGTAAAACCGGATGTTGTCGGTTTCGCCAAGGCGATCTTTCCGGGTAAGCAGGGTAACAAAGAGATCGTGCAGCAAGTCTTCGATCAGGGCGCTGTCAGTGGTATATTTCCGGCAGTAATTGTACAAAAAACGGTAATGATCGAAATAAATTTTCTGAAAAGCCGCTTTATTCCCATTCCGGAAACTTTGCCAGGTTCTTCGATCGTTTTCCTTGTCCGTTAGATTCATCGGTTCGATTTACAACAATAAAATCACTGTTTACTGTTTTTGTACCATTCAAAATTAAAAAATATTTCAGGACACTTGAAAATCGTTCAACTTTCTCACCTTTCGTTTTTGCAGCCTTTCATTTATGAAGTGAAAATGAAAATCAGGCCTGCATGAAACGTCAAATCCCGGCCTCCGGTTGCCAAATCAATAATCCTTTTTACATTTGTTTAAATATCAAATAACAGAATGGTCCCAAAAATTGACAAACTAAAAAATACAACATCGGGTAATTTTTTCCTGATGGCCGGACCATGTGCCATCGAAGGCGAAGATATGGCCATGGAAATTGCCGGAAAAATTAAGAATATAACTGACCGGCTGAAAATCCCTTACATTTTCAAAGGATCGTACCGGAAAGCCAACCGTTCGCGGATTGATTCGTTTACCGGTATCGGCGACGAAAAGGCGCTGAAAATCCTGCAAAAAGTAAGCGAATCATTTGATATTCCAACGGTTACCGACATCCACTCAGCAGAAGAAGCTGCCATGGCTGCCAGGTTTGTTGATGTTTTGCAGATTCCGGCGTTTTTGTGCCGCCAGACCGATCTTCTGGTCGCCGCTGCCCAAACCGGAAAAGTGATCAACATTAAAAAAGGTCAGTTCCTTTCGGCAGAAGCCATGAAATTTGCAGTGGATAAAGTCATGGATAGCGGGAACCCAAAAATCATGCTCACCGGCATCGATCCCGCACTGCTCGACAAAATGGGCATCAGCGGAAACGGAAAAACTATTACCGTACCGGTTGCGGGCATTGTTCCCGCGCATCTCATGGGAGCGGGGCAGGGCATGGGCTCGGGCCACACAGGCGATTACGACCTGATGACCGCCGACTGGGATGAGATAGTTAAAAACGGGCTTGATAAGCTGCGCTACGGCGACATAGTGCTG
>CAZHKI010000173.1:0-928 GCA_964533365.1 uncultured Maribellus sp.
GCCACCGGCAAGGCACCCGTTTCTTTTTTACCTGTGGTTCGATTTTCAAATCCCAAAAGTGCTGAAAAAATACAAGGCCGACTTGTTCCTTTCGCCCGACGGTTATTTGTCGTTGCGCACTAAAGTACCGCAACTGGCGGTTATCCACGACATTAACTTTGTGCACCGTCCCGGCGATTTTCCCTGGCTCGTTGAAAAGTATTACAA
Organism: uncultured Maribellus sp.; assembly: GCA_964533365.1. GTDB lineage: Bacteria > Bacteroidota > Bacteroidia > Bacteroidales > Prolixibacteraceae > Draconibacterium. The sequence goes on from CAZHKI010000173.1 coordinate 208, forward strand.
CCACTTTTTCCCAAAATTTGCAAAAATTGCCAAACGGATTGCCACCGTTTCGTTCTATTCGAAAGAAGATATTACCCGCTCATTCAAAGTCGATTTCGACAAAATCGATGTGGTTTACGACGGGATTAATCCGGTTTTTGTACCCACTTCTGCCGAAGATCAAAAAGCAGTGCGTGAAAAATATACGGGCGGGCACCCGTACTTTTTGTTTGTAGGGGCGCTGCACCCGCGGAAAAATATTTCAGGCTTGCTGAATGCATTCGATGCCTTTAAAAGTGTCGATACGCAGCAAACCAAACTGGTGATTGTGGGCGGCGAAATGCACAAAACCGGCGACATTTTCGAAACATTCGAAAACATGCGGTTTAAAAACGACGTGCTTTTCACCGGCCGGATTCCAACCGATGAACTGCACCAGTTGCTGGGCGCTGCCCTGGCGCTCACCTTTGTCCCGTTTTTCGAAGGATTCGGGATTCCCGTGGTGGAAGCCATGAGTGTTGGCGTGCCGGTAATTTGTTCCAACACCACATCGCTCCCCGAGGTGGGCGGAAACGCCGTGTTCTACGCCGATCCTTGCAAAACCGAACAAATTACTGAAGCAATGATCAAAATCGCCAGCGACGAAGAGCTTCGGAAAAGTCTTATCGAAAAAGGATTCGGGCAGAAAAACAAATTCAGCTGGGACGAAACCGCCCGTTTGCTGTGGATGAGCATAGAGAAA
>CAZHKI010000173.1:938-4177 GCA_964533365.1 uncultured Maribellus sp.
GACTGATTTACTGAAGGATTGATTTACTGAATGAGAAGGATTGAATGAAAAAGACAAAATTACTCTCCTGTTATAAAGAAAATACCGTTGAAGCCGGGTGCGACGAGGCCGGGCGCGGATGCCTGGCCGGGCCGGTATTTGCCGCTGCCGTGATTTTACCTCCGGACTTTGAAAACGACCTGCTCGATGACTCAAAAAAACTAACGGAAAAACAACGTTATCAGCTTCGTCCCCTCATCGAAAAAGAAGCGCTGGCGTGGGCTGTAGAAATGGTCGACAATGTAGAAATCGACGAAATCAACATTCTGAATGCCTCGTTTCTTGCGATGAACAAAGCCGTTCAACAGTTAAAAATTACACCTGAACATTTATTGATCGACGGGAACCGCTTCCGGCCGCAGGTCGAAATTCCATTCACCTGTATGATCAAAGGCGACGGCCGGTTTTATTCCATTGCAGCCGCCTCGGTACTGGCAAAAACCTACCGCGACGATTTTATGCTGAAAGCTCACGAAGAGTTTTCGGAATATGGCTGGGACCAAAACAAAGGTTACCCCACTAAAAAACACCGGGCGGCCATAAAAAAACACGGGGTAACTCCCTACCACCGGCTGTCGTATCGCCTGCTCGACGAACAACTGGAAATTAAATTCCCGGGATCATGAGCGCGCACTAAAATATTTACGATAATTTCAGAAAATCACAATGTGTCGGGCACGCAGCCAACCACCGACGGAGTTCCGGCAATCCCTACATAATCAATCAGCCAGATTCCCCCCATATCATTGCATTGCAGCGAATCACAGTCCAGATATTTCAGGGTAAAATAGTTGGTAAACAGGTAGCACCCGAATCCACGCGGGCCGCAGGTCCTGACAATAATTTGCCCGTTCCGCCTGTCAACTCCTAAAATTTTGGTTTCCATGTCAACGTCCGATTTGTCGGCGAGCCGGTTCAGGCTGTCGGCAATGGCATATTCCCGTTTGATATCTGCCAGGGTCAGTTCCCTGAGACGTTCAGTCCCGGCATCCTGGTTTTCATAACATCCGGTAAAAAGAATGATAACAGCGAAAAGTAAAAACAAAGGCTTCATCCACTTTTTTATTCAAGATGAATGAAGCCTGAAAAGGTTGCGTATTTTATATTTTATTTTTTCTGAAAATGGATTGCCAGCCCAGAGTTTCCGGCGATATCAAACCGGAGTTCCGATGTGGAAGTTGCCGTTATTTTTTCGATTTTCACTTTGGTTGATGAGGTTGATTCCGGATCGTGAGCGTAAATTATAGCCTCGTAAGCAGCCTCTGCATCCAGGAAATCAGGTTTCAACAGCAGTTGTTTTGGCTGTGTAGCAGTCAGTGAGCCTAAAAACCAGTCGTCGCCGCTTTTGCGCACCACGGTGGCATATTCTCCGATTTTTCCTTCCAGAACTTTTGTATCGTCCCAAACGGTAGGCATCTGTTTAAAAAAATCCATTTCCGGCGTTTTTTCAATAAATCCTTTTGCCCCGGGGACACCGCCAATAACATCCGAAGAATTTTGCGGACGGTCGTACCAGTACAAAAACTGCCACGGACTGTACAACATCACCGCTTTGGCTAATTGCGAAACGTGTCCTCCCATTTTTTCGGTCACACGCGGGGCAAAATAACAAATCGTATTGTCGCCCGCACCAGCCAGCATTCTTGTAAACAGTGTGATTAATGTATGTTCATTGGTCGGGCTTTCTTCATCACCGCGAATTCCTTCCTGGGTCAATAGATTCGGATAAGTACGCGAAAAACCCGTAGGCCGGTATTCATCGTGAATGTCGACCATCAACTGGTTTTCGGCAGCTTTTTTTACGGCTTCGTGCAACCAGGTTGTCCACTGCTGTGAACCAACCTGCACAAATCCATATTTCACGCCTTTTACTCCCCACGATTTATAGAGTGGCAAGATTTCGTCAATCTGTTTTTCCAGTGCACGGCGGTTTACATACAGGATTACCCCGATTCCCTTGCTTTCGCCATATTGGATCACCTCATGCAAATCGAGTGGGCCTGGCGAACGATTCGGATCAACCGTAATAGTTGTGGCATCCGATGTATCGGCATATTCCAATCCGTACCAGCCGGCATCAAATTCAACATACTGGAGCCCGTTTTCTACAGCAAAATCGACAGAGGCAATTCCACCTTTTGTTGTCAGCGTTACCTCACGGATTACTTTCCCTGGTTTAATCCACGACACATCTTCGATGGCACAGGGGTCGTTCAGATTTTCCATGAAATAATTGTTTTCGAGCAATTCACCGGGCGAGTTGCCAATCATGATGGTGCGCCAGGGGGTGGTGTACGGAAGCTCAACAACCGGTTCGTCGAACAATGAAGCACCCAACGAATATTGTTTTTCCCCTGCCAGCAATTTCATCCGCGAAAAATCAATTAGTTTTGCCTCACCAATTGCCAGAAATTTACTCCCGGTTTCTACAACCAGCGGCCGTTCGGCCGGTTCAGCAATTTCGCTGATCGGCACTTTTCGGTATTCCGATTGTGCACGATCGGAAACCCAGCACAGGTAATCGGTTTCAAACTGAAACCCGGTTAACTCCTTATTCACCGTCAGCGATTGAATTTCCGGCTGTGGCAAAAATGTATAATTAAATGCCACTCCCTCATTATAAACTCTGAAGGTCACTTCAAATTCCCTTTCGGGAACTGTGGTTTCTTTTAAACGGACCAGAACCTGCCGGTAATGGTCAGGGATTTCTTTCCTTTCGCCATAAACCGGCGTCCACGACTGGTTAACTTCTGTTTCGGCCACCGATACAATTTTGAGATTTTTACCGAACCCTGGTGCCCCGTTGAAATCAAATCCCATGGGCGAAGGTTTCACAACTTCCTTTCCTTCCGTCTGAATGGAATAAAAAATCGCGGTTGAGTCATTCACTCCAAAATTCACATTGATTTTCCCGTCGGGACTTTGAACCAAAATATTTTTTTTACTGTTGCACGAAAAAAGGAGCAGCAGAGCAACCAAAAAACAAAGATTCTTCATTTTTAGAAATTATTTAGGGGTGAAAAATACAAAAATTTGAATCATTCACTGGCATCCTGTTGAAAACAACAACCCTTTATTCTAACATTCCATTTCTGGAGTTTTCTGATAATTTTTACGGCAGATAGCCGGTATCTTCCGGAAGATTGGGTTGCATCGAGGCTTCCACAGCCAACTGGTCGCAGCGTTCGTTAAGCGGATTG
>CAZHKI010000173.1:4187-7913 GCA_964533365.1 uncultured Maribellus sp.
GTCGGCGTGGCCTTTCACCCAAACAAATTTTACGGTATGTTTTTTATAAATCTCAAGGAAACGCAACCACAAATCGGGATTCTTTTTGTCTTTAAACCGTTTCTTCACCCAGTTGAACACCCAACCTTTCTCGACGGCATCGGCCACGTATTTCGAATCGGTATAAACTGTGACTTCGCTTCCCGGGATTTTAAGGGTTTCGAGGGCCACAATTACGGCCAGCAACTCCATCCGGTTGTTGGTGGTATGCCGGAACCCGGCCGATATTTCCCTGTGGTGCGGCCCCGAGAGCAGAACAATTCCGTAGCCTCCCGGCCCTGGATTTCCGCGCGCTGCGCCGTCGGTATAAACAGTAATTTTTGGTCCGGCCATTATTGTATAAAGTAATTAGTAGTGAGTCTTTAGTCGTTCGTCGTATGTAATTCGTCATAAGTATCTGTGGAGTGTAAAAATAAATAAAACCCTGCCATATTCTGACAGGGCTTATTATTTTATACCTGATTCTGAATTTTTCTTTTTTTACATCTCCACCGTGGGAGTTTGAGGGGCTTCTTTACTCAATAATTTTCATTTCGTCGATCAGATGGGTTGCGCCGGCATAGACATCGATCACCCACAGTACAAAACGGATATCGACATTGATACACCGCTGCAGTTCGGGTTCGAAAGCCAGGTCGCCGCTCATGGCTTCCCAGTTTCCGTCGAAAGCAATCCCAATGAGTTCGCCTTTACTGTTCATGACCGGGCTGCCCGAATTTCCACCGGTTATATCGTTGTTGGTGATAAAACAGGCATGCAATGATCCGTCTTTGTCGGCATAGCGTCCGAAATCTTTGGTCAGCAGCAGTTCTTTCATTCTTGCCGGAACGTCGAACTCATCGTCACCTGGGATTTCCTTTTCGAGATAACCGTTAGTGGTGGTAAAATGGTGATAAGTCACGCCGTCGCGGGGTTCGTAATCGAAAACCTGCCCATAGGTGAGGCGCATAGTGGAATTGGCATCGGGATAAAAACTTTTCCCGGCCTCCATTTCCATCAACCCGGCAAGAAACAACCTTGTTCCGCGCGCCAGATTGTCATTTCCCCTGGAAGCTTCATCGTTGATTTCCCTGAATTTTGAAAAAATATCGGAAGCTGCCTGAAACACCATGTCTTTTTTCAGTGTTTTCAACGAAGGACTGTTGAGGAATTCAGCCATTCGTGCCTCACTGGCAAAAATAGACCCGGCAAACATTTTTTCGGAATAATTTGAGAAATCGCCTTTGTATTTTTTCTGAATATCGTTGAAAAATGCCGGATGAAACCGGGCATTATTGTTTTGGGCATACAATTCAAATAAAGCGCCAGCCACTTTCTGGTCGGTTACAGCATCGTAATCTTTATAGAATGATTCAAGGGATTGTTTCATTCCGCTGCTTATACGTTCGATGCGGTCGCTGTTTTCATCCGGTTTTTCGAGCAGGTCGATCAAAGGCCGTGCGCGGAAAGCAAACATAAAAATTTCAGGCCCGCGGAGCAAGGCTTCTGCCAGGTATTCCTGGGCTTTATTGGCTTCAACATTAGAATACGACCGGGCAATCAGTTCCAGTGCATCTCCATATTTTTCCTTCCGTTGGTTATCGGCATTTACCCACTGGGTAAACTGGTCTTCAATGGCTTTTTTCTTATCGATTACATTGAGATTTACCAACCCGTTATTTTGCCCAATGCTGTATTTGTAATAGTTTGAACTCCCGGCATATTTCGAGGCATACTGAATGCGGGCTTTCGCACTGGTTGCCATGTATTTGTTCAGGATTTCGAGTTTCTTTTCGCGAACTTCAATCCGCACCGGATTGGTAACCTGCATGGTATAATCCACGCCGTGTGATGTTTTGTAACGGTTGGTGCTGCCCGGATAACCCATCACCATGGCGAAATCGCCTTTCTCAACTCCTTTGAGCGAAATGGGCAGAAAATGTTTTGGCTGATAAGGAATATTTTCTTCTGAATAATCGGCCGGTTTTCCATCGGGACTGCAATATACACGGAACATGCTGAAATCGTTGGTGTGCCGGGGCCACATCCAGTTGTCGGTATCGCCGCCAAATTTGCCCAGTGCCTGTGGCGGAGCGCCTACCAGCCGGATATCCCGAAAAGTTTCCAATACAAACAGGTAATATTTGTTTGAGTTAAAAAAACTACGGACATAACTTTCGTAATGTGTATCTTTTCTGGCTTCGCGTTCAAGTTGCGAAGAAACCACATCAATTTTTTCACTGCGCTGGGCTTCACTCATTTCATCGGTTACATCGGCCAGCACTTTATCCGTCACATCTTCCACACGAACCAGAAATGAAACCGTTTTCCCGGGATTCGGCAACTCCTCATCGCGCGACATGGCCCAAAAACCGTCGGTCAGATAATCGTGTTCGACACTTGAATGACTTTGAATCTCACCAAATCCGCAATGATGATTGGTCAGCAGCAACCCGTCTTTCGAAACCAGTTCAGCAGTACATGAACCATGATCCAGGGCAACCACGGCATCTTTCAGGCTCGATTGGTTGATGCTGTATATATCCTCAGCAGTTAATTCAAAACCCATCTGCTGCATTTCGCTGATATTCATCTTCGATATCAGCGAAGGCAACCACATCCCCTCATCGGCAATTGCCGAACCATACACCAGCAATGAAATCAGCAGCAATACATAAAACTTTCTCATCGTAATCAATAAATTATAACTTTTAAAAAATCTGCAAATATAATTTTTCAATATATAAGGTTTGTGATATTTGTCCTGTTTTGAATTGAATATTGTAAAAATAACCAAACCATCTGTTGAATCACTTCAAATGGGTATCGTCTTCTCCAAAATGTAACACGTCATCATGACAAAAAATCAAAACTCCGATTCAGGATGGGAAATAAAGGATTTTTTTTAGAACCTCTATTGACGACAAGGTTAAAAAAATATAAACGAAAGCTGAATTTCTCAATTGTTTCTAAATTTGTAGCTTTTAAAAACAATTTCAGGCGTGAAAGAAAAAAAGAGAACAAAATTTTTTGAGAACCTAAAAGATCAATACCGGCTGATTATATACAACGATACAACTTTTCAGTCGGTATGGAGTACGAAACTTTCGCGGCTGAAAGTATTTACCGTTACCAGTTTGCTGTCGGCCATTATTGTAATCCTTGTTATATTATTGATTGCCACTACAGGGTTACGCGAATATATTCCGGGGTATCCGAAGGCGGAATACCGGCAAATGCTGATACGGTCGGCCCTGCAGGTTGACTCGCTGGAAAACGAAATACAGAAACGCGATAATTTTTTCAAAGGCATCCAATCGATCATTTCAGGAGAAGTACCTGCCGAAGAGATTGTTATCGACACAACAACCGAATATTATCACGTTGAATTTCAGCCCTATAATCACGATTCTGTTTTCCAGGACAAATTGCTGGACGAGCAGTTGAGCCTTTCAGTCCAGGGCAGCGAAACCAAACAAACCGGGCTGAGTCAAATCCATTTTTTTGTGCCGGTCAACGGCATGGTTATCAATCATTTTGATGCATCATCCAACCACTTTGGCATTGATCTGGTTAGTGGGCCGAACTCAAGAATTTCAGCTATTCTGAACGGTACCGTCATTTTTTCAGGCTGGACCCTGGAAACGGGCTATGTGATTTACATTCAGCACGAAGCCAATCTGGTTTCGGTTTACGAACACAACGCCG
>CAZHKI010000174.1:0-908 GCA_964533365.1 uncultured Maribellus sp.
CAGAAGACACCCCTTCAGCATTTCCTTCCTGCCCGTGGGCGGTTCAGTTCAGCGAAAATACCTGTCATTACCTGACCAAAGGCGACTGGGACTGGGAAACCGGCGCAAACCGCGACCAGATCAACGATATTGAAACCATTCGCGACCATGCTTTACGCGTAGTTTACGGTAACTGGGATTATATCAAAAACCAGGGCGCCAGAAAAGAAGAATTTGCAAACCGCCGTCTGTCTTGGGTGGCATACATTGGTGGAAAACGGGAATCGAGGCGCCTGCTGGGCGATGTTGTCCTGAAAGAACAGGACATTTTAAACCACACAGCCTTTCCCGACGCCTGTTTCACCACTACCTGGGGAATCGATCTTCATTATCCGGTTGAAACCGGAAGTCTGAATGTGGAACCGTACCGTTCGCGCGCCGACATCAAGGAAATTGAACCTTATACTGTTCCTTACCGAACGTTGTATTCCCGAAATGTAAACAATCTGTTTATGGCGGGCCGAAACATCAGCGTAACGCACGTTGCACTGGGAACCGTGAGGGTGATGCGGACCACCGGAATGATGGGGGAAGTCATTGGCCGGGCGGCAACGATTTGTATCCAGGAGGATTGCTCTCCGCGGGAGGTCTATGCTGAAAAACTTGATTTGTTGAAATCATTCCTGAATATGCGGATTTCCCCGAAAGAACTGCGGATGCCGCCTAAAGATTAGGATAAACAAAACACAGTGAATGAAGGGAAAAATTTGTTGTAAATAAAAATTGAATTGCAGAAACTTTAAAAATTATGTATGAGAACCATCGTTGAATTGCTTTTAATTGCTACTCTTTTGTTGCCGTTAAATGCTGGGGCACAGGAAAATCAACCGCCGGTTAACGTCAGCGGAGTTATTCCATCCCTGGCCATG
>CAZHKI010000174.1:926-1816 GCA_964533365.1 uncultured Maribellus sp.
ATTGGCGCCCTGATGCCTTGGGCGAACCGGTTGTGGGCGGTTACTTATGTGGCGCATCTCACACCTACCGGCAGCGGTACCGGTTTGTACGAAATCAGTAACGAACTGCAACTTAAAAAACATCCGGCCAGCGTGGTCGGGACTTACGCCAACCGCATCATCCACAAATCCAGCATGCAACTTGCCATTGGCCCCTATCTGATTGACACCCTCGGAAACGTGCGCTTTATCAAAGAGTTTACCAAACATCGTCTGGCTGCTACCATGTTCCACCTGACCGATCCTGATAATAAACTTTATTATCTGGCCATGGAGGGCGAATTTTTCGAAGTGGATGTCCACACACTCGAAGTAAAACAACTGTTTCAGTTGATGGACGAACTGAAAGAGCCGGCCGGTTCGAAACCCCATTTTAAAAGTGGTTTTACCGCCCACGGAAGGGTGGTGGTTTGTAATAACAGCTACAACCCAAAAGATTTTAACGGTGAATGGAATGCCGGCCGTTTAGCAGAATGGGACGGAAAAGGAGAATGGAAAATTCTGGAAAATACTGCTTTTACTGAAGTCTGGGCTGCAGGTTCGTTTGGGCAACCCTTGATTGCTACCGGCTGGGATCACATTTCGGCCATTATGCGGGTTTTTGTTAACGGCGAATGGAAACGGTACCGCATTCCCAAAGGCAGCCGCACCTGGGATGAAACCAGTTGTACTGAGTGGATGCGCATCCGTGAAGTGGAAACCGAACGGGCGCTGATGGATTGTCATGGTTTGTTTTATGAAATCGGGATGCACACCTATGGCAATCAGTTGTGGGCAATAAAACCCGTTTCTGCCCATTTACGGGTCATCCCCGACTTTTGCTCCTGGCGTGGAATGCTGGTGTTTGGCGG
>CAZHKI010000174.1:1826-7868 GCA_964533365.1 uncultured Maribellus sp.
GCAACTGCCATGGGATTTGGCAACAACGACAGAAATCCGCTGGCCGGACAACCACAGGCCGGGTTATGGTTCGGAAAAACCGATGATCTCTGGAGTTTCGGGAAAGCCGTTGGTTCGGGTGGCGTTTGGTATCAAACCCCGGTGAAAGCCGGCGAATGGTCTGATCCTTATCTGATGACAGGTTTCGATAAAAAGTCGGTTCATCTCTGTCACGATTCAAAAGAAACAGTTGATTTTACCATTCAAACCGATTTTTTGGGCAACGGCGATTTTTACGATTTCAAAACCATTTCAGTAAAACCCGGCGAATATGTGCATTACGAATTTCCGGATGCCTATTCGGCCAACTGGATGCGTTTTAAATCCGCGAAAAATTGTAAAGCTACAGCTATTGTTCATTATAATTAAAAAAAGAGATACCGACAAAACAATAAAAATCTATAGGAATGAAATCAAAAATTTTTTCACTGATTACTGTAATCCTTCTTTTTACCTGTGCTACTCCACAAAAGGAAAAACAGCAGCAACCGCGTCAGGTCAGCGGCGTTTACCCGCACCTGGCCTATTACAACAACGAAGGCGAATGTGGCACCGGCGCCGTGGTTCCCTGGGGCGACCGGCTTTGGGTGATCACTTACGGCCCGCATCTTCCGCTGGGTTCATCGGATAAGTTGTATGAAATTACGCCAAACCTTGAACAAATCACCCGCGGCGAAAGTATTGGCGGAACACCTGCCAACCGCATGATTCACAAAGAAAGCAACCAGCTTTTTATCGGGCCGTATGCCATTGACGAAGAGCGGAATGTGAGGGTGATTCCATACACACAAATGCAGGGGCGCCACACCGGAAATGCCCGGCACCTGTTCAAACCTGCTGAAATGATTTATTATGGTACAATGGAAGAGGGTTTTTACGAAGTGGATGTAAAATCGCTTTCAGTAACCGAATTATACAAGGATGGGAACAATACCAGAGGAAACTTAGTGGTACACAACGATACGGACGTGAACCCGCAAAATGCCACGCTTCCCGGCGCACACGGAAAAGGTTTGTATTCAGGCCAGGGAGTAATGGTTTTTTCCAACAATGGCGAAGCCTCGCAGGAAGCAAAGGAAAAATTTGATGTGGAGGCAGGCGCACTTGCCGAATGGAACGGCGTTGAATGGAAAATTGCCCGCCGCAACCAGTTTGTTGAAGTTACCGGGCCGGGAGGAATCTGCGGAAATGCCAATCCCGAAACAGACCCCATCTGGGCGACCGGCTGGGATCACAAATCGGTGTTGCTGGGGGTTCGTAATGCAGAAACCGGCTGGGACTTTTACCGCCTGCCCAAAGCCAGTCACAGTTACGACGGCGCCCATGGCTGGAATACCGAGTGGCCGCGCATCCGCGATATCGGAACGCCTGAAAACCCTGAATACCTGATGACCATGCACGGCATGTTCTGGCGTTTTCCGGGAACTTTTACCGCACAAAATTCAGCCGGAATCCGCCCGCGTTCCGCTTATTTAAAGGTAATTGGCGACTTTGCCCGATGGAACAACCAACTGGTTTTTGGTTGCGATGATTCGGCAAACAAAGAATTTCTGAACAAAAGAAAACAGAAAGGAAATATCGAAGGACCAGGGCAGTCGAATTCCAACCTTTGGTTTACTTCGCCCGATAAACCCGACCAGTTAGGCCCCAACAGCGCGGCCGGTTCGGTTTGGCTGAACGACGAAGTACAGGCGGGTGAATTCTCAGAGCCCTTCCTGTTTGCCGGATGGCCCAAACGTTCGGCCTGGATTCACAACCACGGCAAAAATAAAGTGGATTTCATTTTTGAAGTTGATAAAACGGGCAACGATATTTACAGCGCCCTAAAAACGGTGGAAGTAGCCCCCGAAAGTTCCGTGATGGTTGAATTCAGCGAAACTGAGACTGGCGAATGGGTGCGGGTTTCTGCGAATTCAGCAACGAAAGCCACGGTAAGTTTCAATTATTCCGGTGTGGATGGACGGATTTCATCGCCGGCAAAAATGTTCAAAGGAATTGCCGCGGTTACCGAACCCGATGTTTTGGGCGGCTTGTTGTACGGGCTGGGCGACGACCGCCGGGCGCTCGGGATTTCTGCCGTGCAGTTTAAAAACGGAATGGCCACCGAAACCGGTTATTACGAGTTGGACGAAGAGTTGAACCTTGTGCCGAAAAATGATCCGGAAACCAACCGATTCATCAAAGAAAAATTTGTTATTCCCCAGAATGTCGTTGAATTCGAAGAATCATCGGTTTTAATTGTTGACGATAAAAACCGCCGCTGGCGTTTGCCGCTGGGAAATGAAACCTACAAACCGCTCACCAACGCGGCACAACTGCGCATTTGCCGTGAAGTAGCCACCGAGCGCGACCTGTTCAACTGTGCCGGGACATTTTACGAATTACCTGCCGAAAATGCCGATGGTTTTGCCAAAATCCGTCCGGTGACTTCGCACAATTTCCGTATTCATGATTATGCGTCGTACCGCGGAATGCTGGTGATGACCGGCCTGGAGCCCAATGTGAAAAACGATGAACACATTGTGGTTTCCTCCGACGGAAAAGCTGCCGTGTGGTTGGGAGTTATCGACGATTTGTGGGAAATGGGAAAACCCACCGGAAATGGCGGCCCGTGGAAAAATTCATCGGTAAAAGCCGGCGAACCTTCTGATCCCTACCTAATCGGTTTTTACGACAAACGCACGCTTGAACTTTCGCACGAATCCAGTCAGCCGGTTACGTTCAGAGTTGAAGTGGAACCCATTGGCCATGGGCCGTGGATGCTGTACCAGCAGGTAACCGTGAACCCGGGTGAAACGTTCCGGCACGAATTCCCGGGTAGTTTTCAGTCACGCTGGATACGGTTTGTGGCAGATAAAAACTGCAAAGCCACTGCCTGGCTGGAATACAGGTAGGAATACCGGTTTATTCGGAATAGGAAAAGCAACAGGAAAAGAATTGTCATTAATTTGTAATAATGTGAACAGCAACTAATTTTGATAAAAAATGTGTCAGAAATGAAAAAAAATCAATTTCTTTTCCTGTTGTTCCTGGGTTTTATCACCTTGTTTTCGTGTCGTTCTGAAAAAGAACCCGAAGCCGGGCAGCTCAATTTGAATACGTTGCTTCAGCCCGTTCCTGCGAAAGCCCGGTTCTTCAACGATTCGTTGTTCATCTGGGGCGGGAGCCTGGTTCATTCGGAAACGGACGGGAAATATCATTTGTATTATTCGCGCTGGCCTAAAAAGCTGGGGATGTCGGCGTGGGTAACCCATTCCGAAATTGCCCATGCGGTTTCCGAATCCCCGTTTGGCCCGTTTCGTTTTCAGGATGTGGCGCTGCCTTCACGCAACCCGGAGTTCTGGGACGGGAAGGTCACCCACAATCCCACCATTCATTTTTTTGACGGGAAGTATTACCTGTATTACATGGGAAACACCGGTAATGCCGATGCCGGCGATTTGTACTGGGAACACCGAAATAAACAACGGATTGGCGTTGCCGTGGCCGATCATCCGTCGGGGCCATGGCTGCGTTCGCGTACGCCGCTCATCAATATCTCTGCCGATTCCACGGCTTACGATGCGGTGATGGTTTCCAATCCTTCGGTTACCCGTCGCCCCGATGGAAAATACCTGATGGTTTACAAAGCAGTGGCGAAAAAACTCCCGGCTCCGAAATATGGCCCGGTTGTTCATCTTACGGCGGTTTCTGATTCTCCGCTGGGACCTTTTGTGAAACAGATGAAACCGGTTTTTACCGCCGACGGGGATGAGTTCCCGGCTGAAGACCCATACGTTTGGTACGACACAGCACATGCCTGCTATTATGCCATAGTAAAAGATATGAAAGGCGCTTTTACCGATGCCGGCCGAAGCCTTGTTCTTTTCTGGTCGCCCGATGGTTTTGACTGGAAACTCGCAAAAAATCCGCTGGTCTCGAAACTGGAAATCAACTGGGAAAACGGTACGGTTCAAAAAGTTCTGGCACTGGAGCGCCCGCAGCTTTTTACCGCGAACGGAAAACCGGTTGCATTGCTTTGTGCGGTTAACGAAACCAAAGATCATTCGTTTAATGTTCAAATTCCTTTAAAAACAGTGGAATGAATAAATTAATTAAATATAATAAGAAAATGAGAAAGAGAATATTAATGACATTTGCAATTATGCTGACCGGCGTTTTGTCGCTGTGGGCGCAGTCGGTTCTGGTCGAAGCCGAGAGTTTTGAAAACAAAGGCGGCTGGGTGGTCGATCAGCAGTTTATTCCTTCCATGGGATCGCCTTATTTACTGGCCCATGGAATGGGCGAGCCGGTTGAAAATGCATCCTCAACCGTGCAGTTTCCTGAAAGCGGAAGGTACTGGTTTTGGGTGCGTACCAAGGATTGGGTTCCGGATCGTCCGGAGACACCCGGTACATTCAAAGTAATATTCGACGGAAATGAGTATGCCGAAACATTCGGTGTCAACGATGGCTGGCAGTGGGTTCAGTCGGGCCGGGTGAAGGTGGGCAACTCAAAGCAACTCCGGGTGGAGCTGAAAGATTTGACCGGTTTCGAAGGGCGTTGCGATGCTGTTTATTTCTCGAAAGACAAAAACGATCATCCTCCTGTTGAACTGGAAGAGATGACCACCTGGCGCAAGGAGAAACTGGGTATTCCACCGCCATCAAATGCCGGTGATTTCGATTTGGTCGTGGTTGGCGGAGGATTGGCCGGTTGCGGTGCGGCGGTGGCTGCCGCCCGTCACGGGTTGAAAGTTGCCCTGATAAACGATCGTCCGGTGCTGGGAGGAAATGCCAGCGGGGAAATCAGGGTGCATACCGAAGGTTTGGAATTTTATACCATTGTGCAGGAACTGAGTACGGAACATTATCCAAACGGTGACGCCGGCGCTATTGCTGCCACCGATACCATCGAAATGGTGGTCCGCGGTGAAAAAAATATCAGCGTTTTTCCGAATACAAGGGCTTATACCGTTCATAAAGAAGGGAATAAAATTACCAGCGTCGATTGTTTCAACATCGAAACACACAAGGAACTGCGGTTCGAAGCACCTCTGTTTGTCGATGCCACCGGCGACGGCTGGATTGGTTACTGGGCCGGTTGCGAAGTGCGCATGGGCCGCGAGTCGCGCGATGAATTCGGCGAATCGTTGGCGCCCGAAAAAGGCGACGCCATGACCATGGGAAATTCCATCCTCTGGAATTCAATCGAAGTGGAAAATATGCCCGATTCCTATCAGGAAAAACCCCGGCATGTGGGTTTCCATGAAGTGCCCTGGGCAATGGATGTGGCGAAAGATTACAGCGCAACCCGTGGCGAATGGTTCTGGGAATACGGGCTGCTGATGAATACCATTTACGAAGCCGAAGAAATCCGCGATCACCTGTTCCGCGCCATTTACGGCAACTGGTATAATGTAAAACAGGATCCGAAAAATGCCAACCTGAGGCTGAAATGGATTGCCTATGTGGCGGGTAAGCGCGAATCACGGCGCATCATGGGCGACTACATTCTGAAAGAAAGCGATATTGTCAACCGTCCCGATTTTGAGGACGGATTCGTGGAAGAGGTGCGCGCCATTGATATTCATTATCCGCGTGGCGGGAAATACGATTTCCTGACTGAAGCACAATTTACAAAAATTGAACAGTATAAAATTCCCTACCGTACGTTGTATTCCAAAGACATCGACAACCTGTTTATGGCCGGGCGTTGTTTTTCGGCCACGCATGTCGGGCTGGGCAGTCCGCGTGTGATGCACACCACCACGCAAATGGGGGTAGTGGTTGGTTATGCAGCGGCGATATGCAAGGAAAACAACTGCTCTCCGCGCGACGTGTACAACTATCACCTCGATACCATGCGCGAACGGTTGGATAAAATCAAATCGGGAGCCGAATTCAAGCATTGAAGTTTTACCGTCTTTTATGAAAACCACTGAGCAGGTAACATTATGTTGCCTGCTCAGTGCATTTTTATCCCGGACAAATCGTGCACGGTAACCGGTGTGGCAATAATTTT
>CAZHKI010000175.1:0-741 GCA_964533365.1 uncultured Maribellus sp.
AAGATTTTCGACGACACCACCCCGGCCGCGGTTGCTCTTAAAACGCAACCCGACATCAGTCCCCATAAATGTACAGTTTGAAACATGCATATTGCGCACACCGCCCGACATTTCGCTGCCAACGGTTACACCGCCGTGGCCGTGATAAACAATATTGTTCCGGATAATCAGATTTTCGCAGGGAACACCCCGGCGGCGCCCAACTTCATCTTTTCCTGATTTTATACAAATGGCATCGTCGCCCACATCGAAACTGCAATTTTCAACAATTACATTTTTGCACGACTCAATGTCAATTCCATCGCCATTTTGCGAATACCATGGATTTCTGACCGTAATATTTCTGACTGTCAGTTCCTCTACTTCCAGCGGATGGATGCACCAGGCCGGAGAGTTCTGAAAAACCGGGCCATCGAATAAAATCCACTTGCTGTTTTGAATGCTTACCATTACCGGGCGAAGAAAATCGCGAATGGCTTCAAATTCTTCCCGTGTTTTTAAGTCGGTCCGCACATTCATATCGGCAAATTGCTGGGTCATTTTGAATTGTTCCGACGGGTACCATTCATCGCCTTTATCGCTAACCACTCCGCCTTTTGAGACCAGTTCTTTCCACTGGCTTTCGGTAAGTTTGCTTTTTTTCACAAACCGCCAGGCATCACCCGATCCGTCCCAGATTCCTTTTCCGGTAAATGCCACATTCTCGACATTCTTCCCATAAATGGGAGAAATGCAGCGCCA
>CAZHKI010000175.1:751-7853 GCA_964533365.1 uncultured Maribellus sp.
CCGGGTAAAGATTTTTATCGGTTGAAAAAAGAATAAGCGCACCTTCTTCGGCATGTAACTCCAGGTTGCTTTTCAGGATAATTGGCCCTGTGAGCCAAATCCCCGGAGGAATAATGACTTTACCGCCACCCTGTTTTGAAACGGCATTGATGGCATCGGCAAAAGACTGGCTGTTTAAAAACTGACCTCCGCTGACCGCTCCAAAATCTGTGATGGTTACATCATATTCCGGAATGACGGGGCCCTGAACCGGGCACATTTCGAATTCAATACCCTGAATTTTTTCATCGGTAACCGAAGATTCTTTTATCGCGGATTTGGTACATCCCGTCATGAACAATACGACAGTGGAAATGGATACAATAATGCGGTTTATGGCCATGTTGATTTGTTTTTTGAATAATTTCAGCAGATGCTTGTTTTGTTTACGGCAGCCTGTACATTTAAAACTCCGGGATTCGTAACAGTACGAAATCCCAGAGTTTTTTTACACCTAAAACTAATCTTAACGCAATCTAATTATGAAATAAAAAACGAAATGTTTCTATACATTTATTAATAACCCTCATTTTGCCAGAAACCAGTCCCCGGTGAATTGGAGAGATTGGTTACAGCGCTCATCTGGGTTTGAGGAATTGGCCTGTAATAATGGAATTCCCTGATGTTTGCCGAAGCCTGTTTATTGTATTTAGTGACCCGGTCAACCAGTTTCTTGGTACGCTTCAGGTCAAACCAGCGTTGTTGTTCTCCGCAAAGTTCAATCGCCCGTTCATCAAGAATGGTATTGATGTCAACCGGGCCGGAAATGGAATTATCTTTCCCGGGAATTGCCCGCACAGCCCGCAACTGGTTGATGGTTGTCAGTGCATTGCTGGCGGAACCGGTTCCCAGTTCTGCTTCTGCTTTTATGAGGTACATTTCGGCCAGGCGCAAAACGATAGCATCGCGGTTCGAAATATCGTGGGTTGGGTAGGTTGGGTTGTAAACATTATCAAGGAATTTTTTTATACCCGGGTATGAACACCACCCGCCAATTTTGTATGTATCGTAACGGTTATCGTTATAAATTGTTGATTTGGTTTTTGCAGCTTCGGTTGGTAATGCAACGGCTGGATCCATGGAGGTAAAAACCGGGATGTCGCCACCGGCCATAAACTGAATCCGGTAACGGTCTTTTGCCCATTCCTGCATCGCAATACCTTCCGGTGAATTTCCATCCAAAGGACAATAATAAATAGCCGTATCTTTCATTAACGGGTATTTTTTAGCGCTACCGGCTAATCCTTCAGGTATGGTGTAGGCATCGAGCAGGGTTGCAACAGGACGTTGGTCGGTTGCCTTGTTCTTATCGAGCAACTGCCATAAATACAATGAGGGCAGATAACGGGTAAATCCTCGGCCATAAGGTGAATAATGAGCAGAAACATTTACATTTTCACCGGTTTTGGTATTTTTGATAAACGAGGTACTTTCGCCCAGAACACGGATAAAAACCTCTTTGCCGTTTCCACCCAGATCGTTGGCCCCGTTATTCCACAACGATACAAACATTAGTAACATAGCGCTGCCGCCACGACTGTAACCGGTGCGGGTTATCAGACTGTTATACTGCAACGAGTTTCCCGATGCATCTTTTTTATACCGGTAGGGAATGCAGTTTACAGGTGTTGTGATATCTTCGGAATAAGCAACTCCCCAAATGGCTTCGTTATTTTTGGTAATGTTTTCGTTGTTCATCGACCAGGTGTCGGAATAATTCGGATAAAACGATGCAATACCGCTTCCAATTACAGCATTGGATTCTTCCAGTGCCAGATTGTAAAGATTTTTTCCCGAATAATCTTTGTTGGTCGAAATGGATGATGATCCCAACCACGATGCGGCATACAACAGAGTACGTGCCTTTAGTGCCCGGGCTGCCCAGTAATTGGCCCTACCTTCTGTTTTTATCCGGTAATTGGCGGCGTCGAAGGATTTAATGGAATTATCGAGGTCAGAGAGGATCATACTGTAGATATACTCTTCCGATTCGCGGGTGGGATCGGTGGTAATTTCTGTAGGAGGTTCGCTGTTGTATGGAATTGGCCCCCAGATGTTGACCATGTGCAGATAATAGAATGCCCGCATAAAATAAGCTTCACCCAGGTACTGGTTTTTCATGTTCTGATTGATTACTGTATTTTCCGGAACATATTTCAGGGCAGTATTGCACACATCTACCGCGCTGTAAAATAACTCCCAGTAATGGTCGAGACTGGCGTTATCGCTCACGTTGTTTTCCAGCGATTCAGACGTGATATTATAAGAGTTCAGTGATTTTTGTTTGTTATCGTATCCAAAGTAGAACAAATCGGTACCCATTTCAGAGAGCCCTAATCCGGCTTCTTTTCCATACCAGGCACGCGAGAAGCTGTAACACGATGCAACCAAACCATCTATGCCCGAAACCGTGTTGTAGGCCAGGTCGGAGGTCATACCCACTTTGTTATCTTCGTCCAGAAAATCAGTGCACGAAGGCGCTCCGGCTAATAATACCAGGGCAGCCAATGCAAAATATATTGATTTTTTCATTTTCATATCAGTTTTAATGTTTTACAATTAGAATTCAAGGTTCAACCCGAACACAGCCTGTTTTGCGAGCGGGAACGAGACGCTGCCACCTCTTTCAGGGTCGTAGTTGTCGATTTTACTAAAGGTGAAGTAGTTTTTCAGTGAGCCATAGAAACGCACCTTTTCAATTCCGGCTTTTCCTAACCAGCTTTTGGGCAAATCGTACGAAAGGGTGATATCTTTAATTTTTACAAAATCAGCCTTTTCATATAAAAGCGCACTGCCAAAATTCGTATGGCTGGCCTGATTTGAACTGCTTAATCCCGGACTCGGAAATTTGGCTTCGGTGTTATTGATGGTCCAGTAATCCAGATCTCCCCAGTTGGCTGCTTCATAATTCAGTTGTGAGTTCATATCATACGAAACAAATCCTCCGGTACGGGCATAAATCAGGAACGATAACGAAAGATTTTCATATCTCAGTGTATTGTTCATGCCGAAAATATGATTGGGCGACTGCTGGTACACTTTTTTATCGTCGTCGTCGAGTTTACCATCGTCGTTACGATCCACAATTTTAATGGAACCTGGTGTGCCGTAGCTTGAAATGTACCCCGGATTTTCACCCGGATGCCGTTCTTGCCAGGCAGCAATGTAATCGGCAAATTCGCCGACATTCCAGTTGCCGGTGGTTTCATAGTCATAGTAAACTCTGACTCTTTCGCCTACAATCTGACCCTGTTTACCGTTGATGTTTTTTTCAATACCGTCGGCCAAAGCCGTAATTTCGTCGTAGTAGTGGGTATAGTTCCAGTTAATGTCCCACGAAAAATTTCTGGAACTGACCACCATTGTATTCAACCCGAGTTCGATACCATTCCCTTTGGTTGAACCAATGTTGGCAATCACACTGGGATATACCGACGACGGAGGTGCCTGACGGTAATAAAGCAAGTCAGTTGTTTCGCTGATAAAATAATCAATGCTTCCCGAAATCCGGTTGTCAATAATTCCGAAATCAATCCCAAAGTTGTAGGCTTCGGTGGTTTCCCACTTTAAATTTTTATTTCCCAAATTCGAGGGAATATTACCGGCAATGCTTTTCCCGTTAAGGAAATAGTAAACCGGAGAAGTGCTTAATGTGGTCAGCGTTTCGTAAGGGTCGATTGCCGCATTACCGGTAATACCCCACGATACACGTAATTTGAGGTTGTTCAGCCACGAACTGGCTCCCTGCATGAAATTTTCGTTATTCATGCGCCATGCTCCCGATACAGATGGGAAATAACCCCACTTATTTCCTTCAGCCAGTGTTGATTGCCCGTCGGCACGTAAAGAAGCGGTTAACAGGTATTTATCTTTGTAATTGTAGTTAACCCTGCCAAAGAAAGAAAGCATCGACTCTTTGACATACTGACTTGTGGTGGTTTCGGTCAGTATTTTGGAGAGGTCGTAGAATGAACTCTGGTAGTAGTGCTCTTTTCCTGCGTCGCCGGTCGTGTAATTTTGTTCATATACTCTTTGTGAGGCGGTTTGACCTAACATAGCCGAAAGACTGTGTTCAGAAATATCCAAAGAATAGTTCACGGTATTTTCCCAATACAATTTTGTTCTCATGTTATATTCCGACGATATTCCGGTAGTTCCCGGGGACTGATAACGAGACACACTCTTATAATCCTGATAATGACCATCTCGTGTATTCGAACGGTCGAGTGAAAGTAACGATTTAAATCTCAGGTTTTTTACGGGTGCAATTTCGAGGTACGAATTTCCAAAAAAGCGGGTGGACAGAATGTTGTTTTGGTAATTACCTTCCTCTTCGTCGAGCAGCGGGTTACAGTGGGCCGGATAACGCGGATTCGGTGTTTCATATATCGTTCCGTCGTTCAGATACGGATGGGTGATGGTTGTCATTTTGAGCGACTGACCGAATACACTTGAATTACGCAAGTCGTGATTTTTATAGGTATAGAGAATACTTGTCCCTACTTTAAAAACATCGCTGATTTGGTGATCGATGGTTACTTTGCTGTTATAACGATCCAGTTCGTCGTTTTTCATCAATCCTTCTTCAAACATAGTCCCCAGCGAGATGTTGTAAGTGGTTTTGTCATTCCCGCCCATTACCGAAGCTTCGTAATTTTGAGTTAACCCACTTTGCAGAATAATATCAGCCCAATCAGTGTAGGATTTGTCCTGGTAAATCTCTAATTCAGTGGTTCCATCCTGCAACGACTGAGTGAGAATGCTTTCAGGGGTGATATTGCTCGATCCCCAGTTTCCTGAAGCATAATCGGCCTGATAGTTAGCCCGGTCAATCAGCCGCTGAACTTCCTTGTCGCCATACATTACCCGCGGAACATTGGTGGGTGTGTTCGACGAAATATAAGAGTTTACGCTTACTTTGGTCTTTCCGGCTTTTCCCCTTTTGGTGGTAATTAAAATTACCCCGTTGGCGCCGCGTGTCCCGTAAATGGCAGTTGAAGAAGCATCTTTCAGTACATCCATCGATTCGATATCCGAAGGATTGATGTCGAGTGTTGAACCGTATTCAACCCCGTCAACCAAAATTAACGGATCATTGCTGGCTGTAATCGAGCGTTGCCCACGGACCACGATTCGAACCGACGAGCCTGATTGTCCGCTTGACTGAGTGATGTCCATCCCGGGCATTTTGGCCTGCATGGCTTGCATGGCATTACTTGTAGTGGTTTTTGTTATTTCATCCGATTTTATGGAAGAAACAGCTCCGGTTAAATCCTTCTTTTTTACAACTCCATAACCAATGGCCACCACTTCTTCAATTTCGGCAAAAGCTGTTTCAAGAACCACGTCAACCGTTGAACGGTTATTGACTGCTATCTCTTGTGGTAGGTATCCTACAAAGGAAACCACCAGTACTGAATTTGGACCAGGTACATTTAACTGGTAAGTTCCATCAATGGAGGTAACAGTTCCGGTTACTGTACCTTTCACCGATATGGAAGCTCCCGGAATCCCTTCGCCTGTTTGTGCATCTGTTACTTTTCCCTTCACCTGAAATGGCTGCGAAATGGCCGAAAAAGCAAATATCAGTTGCACGGCAACAAGCATTGCCACAACCCGGATTAAACTTTTCCATTGCGGCTTTAACGTTTTTTTCATAAAATTTCTCATACTTTTTTTGATTTGATAATTATTGATATTTTTTAAAATCATAGGTTTTGCAACTCAGTCACCAGAAGTGTTTTATGGATGAATCCTCATGTTAGTATAATATTCAGAAGTAATATTAACGATACAATAAGTATCAGCGCGGAGATAACAATGATTCGGTTTATCTTCTTCAGGTTCTGTCTCTTTTTTTCCACAACTTTAATTTTAAAAATTAAGCCTTAGAATTTTTAATGCAAGTTATGGGGTTTTGGAGAAGCTTGATGAATGATTTTTCCCATATAAGAGAGCAATATTTCCCGCAAGAGGGAAATATTTCCCAAAGGGCGGGCAAAAAGTCACAGACAGTTTTTGCCCGGTCAAAATAAAATCCTGATAATAAAATAATTAATTAAAAAATCTACACTTTGGGTTGTTTCGAATTTGCTGCAAATTCTGAAGCGCTCATTCCGTATTCGCGCCGGAAACATTTTCTGAAATGCGATAAATCTTTGAACCCCACTTCGTAGGCAACTTCCGAAACATTCATTTTTTGCTGGATTAAAAGCTGGGCAGCCCTTTTTAAACGGATGTGGCGGATGAATTCTTTTACAGTCATATCGGTCAACGCGTGAAGTTTGCGGTACAACTGCATCCGGCTGACTCCTACTTTTGATGAAAATGATTCGATATCCAAATCACAGTCGGAAATGTTGTTTTCGATTACTTCAATGGCTTTTTGCAGGAACCGCTCATCGGGCGACGAAATCAACACATTTTTGGGTTCAAGCACCATGGTCCCGGTAAATTTATGTTTTAGCGATTCGCGGATAGAAAGTACATTTTCAACTTTTGCCTGTAAAACAGACAGGTCGAACGGTTTGGTTATGTAATCATCGGCGCCGGTGGTTAATCCTTTTAACTCGTGTTCTTTCGAATGCAATGCGGTAAGCAGCAATACCGGGATATGCGATGTCCGTTCGTCATTTTTCAGCCGTTTGCACAATTCGTATCCATCGGTTACCGGCATTAAAACATCGCTGATGATGATGTCGGGAATAATTTCCACTGCGGTCTCCCACCCTTCTTCTCCGTTTTTTGCTTCGACTATTTTGAATGTCGTATTGAAATGGCTTGCAATAAAACTTCTGACATCTGTATTGTCTTCCACGATCAACATAATTTTCAGATTCAGTTGATCCTGGGATCCGGCTTCAACTATTCCGGCAGGAAGTGATTGAATTTCTTTATCTGCTTCGGAAGTTCCGGTTGCTGCTTCAAGCGGTTTTTCATGCAGCGTGGCCAAATAGGGCAACCGTATGGTAAATTTTGTTCCTTTTCCGGGTGTACTGGCAACAAAAATTTTCCCCTGGTGCAGCGATACCAGTTCCTTCACCAGCGACAAACCAATTCCTGC
>CAZHKI010000176.1:0-7829 GCA_964533365.1 uncultured Maribellus sp.
CCAAATCCAGGGTCGTTCCGGTGGCATTGACTAATGAAAACCGGCTTCTAAAACTCACTTTCCCCGAAGTTTTTTCAACTACTTCGAAAGGTTGGGTATCAAGTTCGGCCGGTACTTTCCAGTTGGGAAACACCTGCTCGTCTCCTGGTCTGAAATAGATGGAAAACGGTCCGCCTTCAGGCCCAAGCCAGAACCGCTCTTCTCCGCCCATCGGATTAAACTGACCGGACACTTCTCCCTTTTCAATAAAACCATAATTAATCCAGCCAAAGCTGGCGCCCCCGTTTCCGCCGGCCGAACTGGTCATCACACGACCCTGCCAGCCCGGCGCCACCAATACTTTAGCGCCACTATTTTCACCGGTCAGTTCAATTGTTGCGATGTTGTGTTTCGCCAAAAATGCCACATCGTAACCATAAGTTCCCTTCTCCATTATTTCATTTTTATTCATTGATTTTTCATTTTTTTTACCTGCCGGTGTACACGCCCATAACAAAACCAGGGTAAAAACAGCAGCGTAAAATGGTATTAATTTTCGTTTCATCACTCTTTAAACTCTGAACTTTAAACCATAAACTCAATACACCTCCAGTCCCCGCCAATCGGGCAGTTTTGGGAAAGAGGCATGGGGATCGGCCTGATACCAGAAACAGACCGAAGCGATGTCGGAATTTTGTGGCAGGTACCTCCCGCCCTGACGCCAGCCCAAATCCTGAATGGTAATTTTCAGGTCCTTTTCGAAACGGATGGGATCCATAATATGCCAGCGGTACAAACCAAACCGCTGCTGCGAGGTGTAGGTCCCATCAGGGCGGATAACCTGGCAAAGACCAGAATAAGGCGTACAAAATTCGGTATATTTCCCATCCCTGTCGAAGTTGTAGGAGCCGCAGAAATAATCTTCGGTTCCGGTTCCGCAAATAGTGGGGAAATCCTTGTCGCCATCGATAAAAAATTTGATTTCGCCTTCGCCCCACCAGCCGTTGTTGTGAACGCCCCAGGCCATGTAAACGCCAACGAAATGGCCTTTGCCTTTGATACCGTCGGCAATGGTGTAAACCGACGTTTCATTGTGGCGGTCACGGCGGTATTGGGCATGAAAATAGGCCGCATCGGCAGGCACTTCGGTCAGCGTGTAATCAATCTGGTAATAAAGGGTCATCGGGTCGGTTTCGTTGATATTTTCCATGGTAATCCGGCATTTTTTGCGGAATGGCATCGTCCAGTAACAATTAAACGCGCTGCCCGGATTGACACACACGGCAAGAGAATTAACCGGAGCATACTTTGTCCAGCCCATGCAGAAGAAATCGCCGACCGGGCATTCTACCGAAGGTTCTTTTTCATCGTCCCAGTAAATGCGGATGATCGAGTAGCGCCAGTTTCCGGTGGGAGTCATCCAGATGTGCTGAATGGCGCCGGGCCCTTCAATTTCGGCCATGGTAAACGTTTGCCCGGGCTGGATGCGTACGTAGGGATTGGCTTTCCAGCCCTGGCCAAGATCACGGGCGGCATTGAATGCATTGGCTGTGTTCGGCATGTCTTTGTCAGCCGGATCGGCCATTCCGCCTTTCCCTTTTTCACCGGTAAAATTTTCGGGACTGATGGAACGTGTTTTTGCATCGGAAAGCCGGTAGAGATTCCCCATATTCAGGTCGAGCCCATTGAAATTCGATTGGGAGTAGCCCTGCATTACCATCGAAACTGACAGGACAATCAGCAAGAATAGTTTTTTCATTATTTTGGTTTTTTTAAGTTTCTAATATCGTTCGGTAAAAAACTTCAGGTCCAAACAAAAAAATCCGGTTTCCTGAAAATGCTTCCAAGATAACGAAAATCCGGGTTTATGTTATTTGGGGCAGATCCAAAATCATTTTAAATTCATTCTGTTATCCGTTGAAAATTATATCCTATCGCTGTGTTCTGTTATTTTAAAACAGCTTAACTTTAAATCAGAAGGATGGTAAACACAAAACATGAATTACATATCGTTCAGACTGCCGACAATATATTCTGCCATTCGAAACTGGGCTTCAGCCGTTAAATGAATGCCGTCGCGGGTTTTTTCTCCGGTCACACCGGTAAAAAACGAAAAGATGTCGATCAGTGTAACCTGATGTTTTTGGGCAACGGCTTTAAACGAATTCAGGTTCTTTTGAATCCGTTGGTTTCCGCCACCGTACTTGACCGGATCGGCCAGTTTTTCGTTCATGGGCGGCGGAGTTAACAGTACGATTTGCGGAACTATCAGGTTGTATTTTTGGAAGAAATGAATGGTTGCCGATAAAAGTGAATCGAGATTTTCAGCAACTTCATCTTGTTTTGGATCGAAAACCTGTTTGGCGTCGTTGGTGCCCAGTCCAAAAATAATCATATCGATTTTTTGCGCAGGTTGAATTTTCGTTAATGCTGAATCGAGGTAAGCCTGAATATTCCGGAGGGTGTTCAGTCTTGGGTTGCCCAGGTTATCAAACCCAATGGTGTTTCCCGAAACCGAACAGTTAATGACCGTTGAAAAAGGGAGCAGTTTTTCCAGTTGTGCCGGCCAGCCATCGGGCGCTGCGCCATTGGAATCGCCAATAGTCAGGATTTGAAGATTCTGAAAATTTCTTTTCCCGTAAACAGGGATCAGCGACAGCGCCTGCGGGACAATCATCTCGTGGCGCCCTTCGAAAACCGTCAGGCTGAGTTGTGGAAAACCACGATGCAGATGAACTTTTCGACCACCCAAAACCAGGTTGGTATCGGGTGCAGGGTTCATCCTTTTTCCG
Source organism: uncultured Maribellus sp. (assembly GCA_964533365.1). Lineage (GTDB taxonomy): Bacteria > Bacteroidota > Bacteroidia > Bacteroidales > Prolixibacteraceae > Draconibacterium. Next base: position 2,772 of record CAZHKI010000176.1, read on the forward strand.
AGTAAAAGCAATTTCAGGCTGTCGGAAACCAGTTGACCGGCATGACCGGGATACATTTCCGGAAGCAACCGGTTGTACATGTTGATGGAATGGGTAATGGGGACTGAGCCGGTATATCCATCGTGAATTCCGGTATAAATATGAAGCGAAGCATTTTTTCGCCGCTCCGACGGAAAATCCATCAGCACGGGCGATCGCCTTCGGGCTTCCTCCGGATTGAATCCGTTGCCGTTGGTGGTAACCCCTTCCAAATCGCGGGCATATTTCAGGTCGCGGGCTTTGGTTTCCCAGTACCAGTCTTCGAGGTTTGATATGGGGACCCAGGCGCTGAAACTTTTTACCGGATAACGGATTTGCATAAACGAAAGCAAAGTGGCATATCCCCCACCCGACGATCCGATGATATGAACTTCGGATTTGTCAACATTCGCGTTTTGAATGGCATACTGAATGGCGTCTTCGATATCGGAGATAACCCGGCTGCTCCCGCAGGCTTCAGGATTGTTGTTTTGCCCCCGGAAATCGGGATGAATGTAATTCCAGCCACGCAACAGAATTTCGCAGGAGAGCGGATCTTCCTGCAAATAATCGCCGCTCCACGAGTGCAGCGAAACAATCAAAGGTTGCGGCTGAGACAGCGTGCTTTTATAAAAAACTGCATTTTGAATTTTCCCGTCAGCCGAAGATTTGATTTGCACCGGCACAAAAAAATCAGGCCACATTTTATCCACGGTATTGTCCCATGCGGGTTGGGTTTCCTGGGCCAGACTAAAAAGAGGAGTTGCAAAAAGCAAAAAGGCAATAATAATCTGTTTCATCGAATGCTGAATTTTCCGAAAAGTAATAAAAACATGGAAAAACAACATCGTAAAAGAAATTCTTCATCAAATCCTTTTTAAAAACGCAGATTACGGAGTTCCTGGTTACCTGACATTCCTTCAATAAAACGATAAAAGAAGAAATTTGACCGTTCTGTTCTCCGAATTTTTTTCAGCAATTTGATATTTAATCAGATTGTTCAGGTTATATACTTCTCCCTCGATATAAATGAACTGTCCCTGAAATTGGTAGTTCACTCCAAAATTCCCGAAAATCCAGGTATTTCCCCAAGACTGGTCAAGGTTGAAATTCATTACCCTTTCAATATTATTCTTTTTAATAACGGTCTGGAGTTCTTTGGCAATCAGTTCTCCAGTTGTAAAATCATCTTCTTTTTGACAGGACAGCGTTGTCAGGATAAGGCCAATGCCTAACAGGAACAAAAATCTTTTCATCATCAATCAATCTTTTTTGAAATTTTGATTTAACAAAAAGTGTTCCAACAATTACCAATGAAACGCCAAAAAGTCCGTAAACATTGGAGCAATTACTCTTTCTGACTAATAACCATAACATTATAAATTATCGAAAAAATAATCGCTGACTTTTTTCATCAGGTGAACCCGGTCTTTCCCCCGGACGTTGTGCGGGTGCGTGGGATAAACAAAAAAGTCAACCTGTTTTTCCTGTTTAACACATCCGCGCAGGAATTTCATGCTGTGCTGCATCACCACGGTTTCGTCCTGCACCCCGTGGATAAGCATCAGTTTTCCTTCGAGGGAAGAAACATGATTGAGCATATTCGATTCCTTATAACCTTCAATATTTTCATCGGGCGTGTCCATGTAACGCTCGCCGTACATCACTTCGTACATGCTCCAGTCAACCACCGGTCCGCCAGCCACGCCCACTTTAAAAACTTCGGGGTGGCGCAACATCAGGTTCAGCGTCATAAAACCGCCGTAGCTCCAGCCGTGTACACCAATCCTGTCGGCATCAACATACGGCAGCGATTTCAGGTATTCAATACCTTTCATTTGATCCTCGGTTTCCAAAATACCCAATTGCCGGTGAATGGCGGTTTCGAATTCGCGGCCGCGGTTCAGCGTTCCACGGTTGTCCATCGTGAATGCGATATAACCTTGAGCAGCCATGTAATACTGCCACAAACCGGCGCTGTTCAGCCAGCCTTTGTTCACCATCTGCGAGTGTGGCCCGCCGTAAACATACACCACCACCGGGTATTTTTTCGAAGGATCGAAATTAACCGGCAAAATCAAACGCCCGGCCAGTTCGGTTTTCCCGTCGGCGGAAAGAATGGGGACCAGTTTATTTTCGCCCAACTGGTAATTTTCGAAAGGATTTTTGGATGTGTGCAGGTTGCGGAAAATCTTCCCGTTAGCCGAAATCAGGTCGGTTTTCGAAGGTACATCAGTTGCATTCCACTCATCGAGAAGGAAATTGCCGCCCGGGCTCAATATTCCGTGATGAATTCCGGCTTCGCGCGTGAGTTTCTCTGTTTTCCCCGTTTTCATTTCAACGCGGTAAATATGGTTTTCCAGCGGACTCTCTTTGGTCGCTTCCACAAAAATGAATTTTTCTTTTTCATCGAAACCCATAATTTGCGTCACTTCCCACTCACCTTTGGTAACCTGTTGTACCAATTGTCCGCTAATATTGTATTTGTAAACATGAAACCAGCCGTCTTTGCGGCTCAATTCGTAGAACTCATCCGGATTTACTTTCGAAAACTGAATAGGATAAAGCGGTTCCACATAGCGGTCATCCTTTTCTTCGAACAGGGTTTTCACCTTTTTTCCAGTTGCCACATCGTAACAGTTCAACTGCATGTGGTTTTGTCCGCGGTTCAGCTCGGCCATGTAAATGTATTTTTCATCGGGCGACCAGGCTACGTTGGTCAGGTAGTGATCGAGCGGTTCGCCGGTTTCGAGGAAAAGGGTTTTGCCGGTTTTGATATTGTAAACACCCAGTTTTACCTGTTCGCTGGTCAATCCGGCCATCGGGTATTTTACTGGCGTGTATTCCGCCTCACGGGCCATAAAATCAACCAGCGGATAAACGTGTACCATCGATTCGTCTTTCCGGTAGAAAGCGATGTAACTTCCACCGGGCGAGTTAAAAATTCCACCTTCGATTCCAAATTCGTTGCGGTGTACCGAACTGCCATTCACAATCCCGTTTCCGCCATCGCGTGTAATCCTGACGGTTTTACCATCGGCAAAGGCGGCGTACAAATCGTTTTCCATGGTAAACGAAACGAAACTTCCGGCACCGTTAAATACCGGTTCTTCTGCTTTTTCAGGCAATTCAATGAACAATTTGATTTTTTTCGCGGCAACATCCAGCACATAATAATTTCCCTGGGTAACCAGCATCATTTCATTTTCGTTCAGAAATGAAAAAAACGGGAAACGGCGAAATTCAGAAACTCCTTCATTTTCGAAAACCGTATCGAGATCTTTAAGAGTAAGCAGCGGTTTCCGAACGCCTTTATCGGCCAACTCTTCCCACAGTGTTTCGTTTTTCAGGAATGTAAAAGTGTTCTCATTTTTCCAGACCAGGCCGTTTAACGACTCGGGGCGCAATCCCTGATAAGCGCCCATGATGGCATCTTCCAGTGTTATTTGTTTTTGCTGCGCCGCAACCAGTTGCGTGAACAGTACAAAAAGAAGGATAATCTTTCGCATGGTTTATTTTTCAATATTTTGACTGGCTAAAATAGCAAAATGAAATTCCTGAAAAAAGGATAAAATCAGCTAATGGAAAAAATGAAACCGGGAAAGCCGGGTTCTTTGAAAAAAACAGTAATTTGGGTTCCGGAAAACAGATTAAAAACAATGTTTCCAGATTAAAAAATAACGTACAAACCATGCAAAAAAATATCATCGTAACGGGCGGCGCGCAGGGAATCGGGAAAATCACCACGCTGGAGTTACTGAAAAACGGATACACGGTTTCGGTTTTCGAAATTGACGAAAAAGCCATTGACGAATTCAGTAATGAAGCGGGGCCGGAAAACATTGCTTTTTATCAAACTGATGTTTCGAATGAAGCGAACATTCAGAAATCAATTTCAGCCGCCATTGAAAAATTTGGAAACATTTCGGGACTGGTGAACAACGCCGCCATTCATGCCAACCAACCGGTAACCGATCTTTCGCTGGATGACTGGAACCGGGTGATTGGCGTCAACCTCACTGGTGCCTTTTTGTGCGCGAAACACGCTGCCCCGTTCCTGAAAAAAGTAAACGGAAGCATTGTCAACCTCTGCTCCACCCGCGCATTTCAGTCGGAACCCAACACCGAAGCGTACTCGGCCAGTAAAGGCGGGATTTTTGCGCTGACCCACGCGCTGTCCATGAGCCTGGCACCCGAAATCAGGGTAAACTGCATCAGTCCCGGCTGGATCGATGTTTCGGTTGTACGGAAAAAAGCAGATGCGGTACAGGTTGAACTGACCGAAGCCGACCACCTGCAACACCCCGCTGGCCGTGTCGGAAAAGCAACCGACATCACAAACATGATCCTGTTTCTCCTGAACCCTGAAAACCGTTTTATTACCGGCCAGAATTTTATTATCGACGGGGGAATGACACGAAAAATGATTTATGTATAAAGCGGGGTGTCTCTGTTTTTTTCAGCGCTCAGGCGTTTTAACAGCGCTTCACAACCCAAAACTTCAATTTCGCTGAAATAAAAATCGTGCTGATCTTCGGTAACAATGATATCACACTTTTGGCTCAGCGCCGAATAATACTGCAACCCATCTTCAAAATCATTGATTTTCTGATTTTTTACTGCTTTTTCGGTTATCTCCTGATCAATGGCTGAAATGCCAATGTTCCTGCAAAGCAACTCAATTTTCTTTTTCGCAGCCATTTCACCACTCTTTTTCGAGGCAAAATAAAAAGCAATAGCAAGACACAACGGCGATGTAAAAAGCCTGATGTTCTGCCTTCCGTTCAGGCTCAGCACCCGTGCCGACCAGTTAAACAGCGGATATTCGCGATTCAGGGTGGCAATTATAATGTTGGCATCAACAAAAATTCTCATTTCCGCGTGCCATAAAATTCATCCTTCGTGCTTTTCCGGGTGCGGCGTTTATAGGTTGCTTCACCTTCGGCAACCTGGTTTACCCAATCGGCAATCGGAAAATCATCAATCGAAATATAGTTCCCCGAAGTAACCTGCCGGTACAAATATTCGGTAAGCCGGGAT
>CAZHKI010000177.1:0-6877 GCA_964533365.1 uncultured Maribellus sp.
TCATCGAGGCTGTCCCGACGATGGCATGGGTATGATCAGGTGTGGCAATCAAAACCGCATCAATGTCTTTTTGTTCCAGCATTTTGCGGTAATCTTTGTACCGGTTGGCATTGGGGTAATCCTTGAAAGTCTTTGCCGCATAATCCCAGTCCACATCGCAAAGGGCGACGATGTTCTGACCGGTAATCTTACTCAGGTCGCGGCGGCCAATTCCACCGACACCTACCCCTGCAATGTTCAGTTTATCACTGGGGGCTACATGCCCAAGACCACTGACTGCGTAACTGGGGACAACCGTTAACGCTACACCGGCTGTCGTTAACCCGACAAATTTCCGGCGCGAGATTGAATTTTGGTTTTTTTGTTCGTTCATTTTAATTATTTTATTGGTATAATGATGTTGGTTGATTGCCGTTTTCTTTCGCGAAACAAGCTGCTCCCACTGCGCCAGCCAAATCGCCTAATTGTGCTTTTACAATTTCGGTTTTGTTTCCTCCGGTTCGCCATTCATACCGGCTCATCCATTCGTTGAGCGGATCAAACAAATCTCTTCCGGCTTCGGTAATTCCACCGCCTAAAATGATCATTTCGGGCGAAAGGATATTGGTGAGCGAAGCCAGGGCAATGGCTAATTTTTTAACGGAGGTGAGCCAGACTTGCGCGGCAAATTCATCACCATTTCTGTATGCCTCAAGCAACAGGTGAGTGGAACTGAATTTGCCGGAAGTTCTTTTTTCGATGCTGCAATTGCCAATGGCATCTTCCAGGCTGCCAGGTATTCCGATAATGTCGGGTTCCCCGTCGCTGTCGATGACCATGTGGCCGATATGCCCGGCTTTGTTGAACGAGCCCTGGTAGGGTTTCCCGTCGATAAGGATTGCGCCGCCCACGCCGGTTCCCAGGGTAAGCATCACTACATTCTTCCGGTTTTTGGCAGCGCCAACCCGCGCTTCGGCTAACATGGCTGATATGGCATCGTTCAAAACAAATGTTTTTGTTTGCAAAAATTCCGTCCAGTTAAAGTTTTCCAACCCCTGCAACCGGCCGGGCATGAAGGAAATGGCTGAATTGGAGGCATTGGGAAGTCCGGGCGCTGAGATTCCAATCGGCGAACCAGCGTTTTTAATTTTATTTTTTATTTCGTGAACAGCCGTAAAGACAGCCTCTTTCCACATGGATTCAATCCCGTCGTTCGTGGGTTGGTAATACTGGTGCAGAAGGTTACCCGATCCGTCAATGGCAACGGCTTTAATTCGCGTGCCTCCCAGGTCAACTCCGATGGTAATATCCGGCATATTTTCTTTTTTTAATTTTTAGCAATTAATTGTTTTTTCAAAATCGTTGGACAGTGGTTATGCTTTCCCGTTTATTTCCTTCACAGCATCCACCACCGCCACCACATTTTCGACCGGTACATTGGCCTGGATGTTATGAACGGAGCTAAAAACAAAACCTCCGTCCTTGGCGAAAATATCACACAAACGGAGAACTTCTTCGCGTACTTTGGCAGGAGTTGCATATGGTAAAGTTACCTGCGTATCGATACCGCCGCCCCAGAAAACAAGGTCTTTCCCGTAGGTTTTTTTCAAATGGATTGGATTCATTCCTTTGGCATTGATTTGCACCGGGTTGATGATGTCGAAGCCGGCATCGATAAACCGCGAAAGGAACGGTTCGACAGCTCCGCACGAGTGTTTAAAGGTTTTCCAGGAGGTATGCGTGTGAATCCAGTTGTTGATGCGGCGGTAATAGGGCAACCACAAATCGTCGAACTGTTCGGGGGCGCAAAATGTGGAGTCCTGCGTGCCGAAATCGGTCCCGCAGATGTAAACGGCATCAATGTTATTGCCAATCACTTTGTGTAACCGGCTGAGATTTTCCAGGGCGATTTCCGACTGGCGGTCGAAGATAGCCCGTATGTAATCAGGCCGCATGAGGATGCTCATATACCATTCGCTAATGTCGCGAATGCCTTTCGGATTTTTGAGCTTGACTCCCGGCACATGGGCAATGTCGCCCAGGGCTGTGCCGCCCAATCCGGCAATGACACCTTTCCCGGAAGCCCGTGCTTTTTGGGAAACTGCTTTCCAGTATTCCAAATCGCTGTCCGAAACCAGCCCGTATTCTTCCAGGTTGTCGCGGAAATCCAGTTTCTCCTCGTCGATGGGCTGCTGACGGATGATGGCGTCGAAAAAGTAACCCGTGACCGGCATCCGTGCCGATGGAGTGGCTGTAACATCTCCTTCAGGGTGCATGAGTACATCGCCGTTTTCGCCGGTTGTGGTATGAAATGCTTCCGGCACCAGAACCACCTGGCCCCATGGCGTTTTAAATTCTTTAAATGGTTCGTGATTGTAAAAACCGAACGAATTGTTTTTGCTTTTTGCCCCTGCAACGTCAACGCCCATTATCTCCGACAGTTCGTCGTCCACTTCTCCCAGCATCTGACCAGGGTCGGTTACCCGTATCGGTTTTTTTGCCAGTCCGTAATACTGGCGAAGTTTTTCAATGGTTAAAACATGGATTCCGGTAACTGAAGTGGAACCAAAATCGATGACCATCCGGTCCGGTTCCTGGTGGTTCAGTGTTTTTACAAATCGTTCGTGTGAGTTCATTGGAATGTTTTCGGCTTGATTTTATTTGTTACTGTTTATTGATTTACGTTGATTTCAAAGTTTCATAAAGGTAAAATTCGTTTAATCTTCAGAAATGGTAGTTTTAGCATACTTTCTGAAATTTTCAATCCGGTGGAACGTGATAAAATTCGCATTGTGCTGATTGTCGGCAAACCAGGCGCCGTCGAAGAAAGCGGTGCGGCTTACGAAAATCATGTCGGTGCCATCCACCTGCCAATCGACATACTGGAACCCGCTTTTGTCCACATTGTCATCCTGCAGGACAACTTTATGAACCGTCCAGTTTCGCAAATCAGCAGAGGAGATCAGTGCCAGCGTGTTCCGTGTTCGTTCCACATTGTGGCCTTTGAATTTTACGGGAACCCAGTTCGACAAGCTCCAGTAGCGGTTGCTTTTTTCGTCGAAACGGATGACAAAACGTTTGCACCCTCCCGGAAAATCAATAAAATCTTTCCGGGGATTGAACGAAAGGGTTTCGCCGTTTTCGGAAACGTGCATGATAGCGGCCGTTTCTGTTTCACGGTTGTCAACCCGCAAAATATCCAGCACATTGCCTTCGGGCGATAGAACTGCACCCCCCTCGAGCCAGCAGCCGTATTCTTTGCCCCAGGCGGTGTCAACCGACATACGCGTGGAGGTTTTCCAGTTGCCGGCATTCAGCAAATCGGCATCTTCGGGCGCCGACATGACCATCGCTTCAAAATTGCCCCATCGTCCGTTTTTTCTGAATATTTCGCAGGGTTTCCAGATTCTTCCTTTGGCCGCAATGACCGACACGGCGGAAGAATGAAACCCTTTTTCAGAATCGCTTTGCCGGATTAACCCGGTTTTTGTATCGAGCGGGGTGGTCCACGTGTGGCCGCCGTCGGTCGATTTCCGGATGGTAAAATTGTATTGTTTGTCGGAGCCCATGGAATAAAGTTCGTCCCGAATCAGGTATAATCCATTCCAAATCCCTTCGAATTCAGCAATTTTTTTCCACGATTCTCCTTTGTTTTTTGATTCATAAACCGAAACAACCCCGTTTTCAGCGCCAAAAATTTCGTGCGACGAGATGTATGTTCCATCGCGTAAAACCACCAGCGATGGCGTCCCCAGGAATATTTTCCCCGGCGCCGGGGCATGGTTGATAACCACACCGGGAACTTTCGAAAAATCAAACGTCTGCGCGGTAACTAACCGGGTTGCCGCAAAAAGCAGAAACAGTCCAATACAGTATTTACGCCAACCCGGTTTTTCAGGAATCAGATTCCTGTTCAAATCAATTATTAATTTGTCGCTTTTCATCAATTTGATTCGTAGGTTATGAATTTAAATCGTTGAAAATTAAAAAAATCACAACGCTTTATGAAACAAAAAAAGGAGGTTTTTTCGAGTTATACTGATATTATTTTGCAGTTTTTTTCACATTTTTTATTCAAATTAGCAGCAAAATTGTATAATGATGAAGCCCATTGTCGAGCGATTGAAAAAAGAGAAGGAATTGTCGTTTGTTCTTCAAAAGGATGAATATCCCTATTACCCGACTCCCTGGCACCATCACCCGGAGTATGAACTGGTACTGGTTTTGGAGAGTACCGGGAAAAAGATAGTTGGCGATCATATGAGCAATTTTTCTGATGGTGACCTCACGTTTATGGGGCCATACCTGCCACACGCCTATCAGAACGACCCGGTGTATTACGAGGGAAATCCGAAATTGACGGCCAAAGCCATTGTGATTCATTTTACCGAAGATTTTCTGGGTCCCCACTTTTTTCAACTGCCCGAAATGGAACCTATTAAAAATCTGCTGGAACTTTCGGTAACCGGTTTTGCCATTACGGGCGACACACGAAAACTGGTTGCCAAAAAAATGAGCCAGATGTTTAACCTGGAAGGGCCTGCCCGAATCATCGAGTTACTGGCCATTCTTAACGTTTTGGCAGAAACCAGGGAAAAGGAAAAGCTGGCGAGCCCGGGTTTTTTGGAAAATTACAAAACTTCGGGATCCGAAAAAATCACCAAAGTGTGCGACTACATCATGGAAAATTTTACCAGGGAATTGAGTTTGGATGAGGTTGCGAAAATTGCCCACATGTCGCCCAATGCATTTTGTCATTTTTTCAGGCAGCGCACGCGGAAAACCTTTGTGAATTTTCTGAACGAAGTACGGGTGGGATACGCCTGTAAGTTATTATCGGGCGACCAGTACAATATTTCTGAAATCTGTTTCATAAGCGGATTTCAGAATTTGTCGAATTTCAACCGGCAATTCCGGAAAATGATGAATAAAACACCACTGGAGTACAAAAAAGAGATGGCGCTGATTGGCAGCCGTGAATAAACAGATCATCCTGTTTTTGTCGCCGGGCGAACCCTGCTCCGGCCCGCTATTTCCGAAAAACCCGGGTGCCAAAAACAAACCGTTGCGACCACCAGGGATTTTCCAGGGGCGTAACAATTACTCCACTCGATGTGGAAGCATGAATGAACCGGCCATTTCCGGTATAAATGCCAACATGGGTAATAAAATCGGGCGTTTGGTACGATTGGGTGAAGAAAACCAGATCGCCTTTCTTCAGGTCGGTTTTGTTGAAAATAATCCGTCCGAAACGGGCCTGATCCTGCGACCGGCGGGGGATATCAATTTTGTTTTCCCTGAACGATACATACGTCAGCCCCGAGCAATCCATACATTTTCGGGTCGTCCCACCCATACAATGCGGCGTTCCGATATATTTTTCAGCGGTTTTGATGATCTGTGCCGGTTTTTTGCGGCCGGTATCCAGTTTCTTTTCCACACCGCCATTCAGAAAAGCCTGCATCTCGCTGCTAAAGTTTGTCCGGGCAGAGCTTCCCGAAGAAAAGGGGATTTGCTTTTTACTGCATGAGGTTATGAAAAGGCAGCCAACAGCCAGTAAAATTAATATTTTGTTCAGAACCTGGATTTGTTTCATCATTACGATACTCATGAAATGGATTGTACCTGCCGGAAGATAATGAAAAAGGAAGAACTGCAAAGACCGTTGCTCCCTTCATTTTACCTTCGGCACAAAAATAGAATTTTTATCATAATTCCTTTGGTAAGTTTATTCCCGGTTCTCCTACAATATTTGGGTTCCAGCCACAAACGGTTTTTTTTTTTTTGATTCAAAATGGAGTAAAATTGGTGCGCCATTTCTTTCATCCGAATTTCGCCGTGGGCTTGAAGCTGCGTTTAAATTGCTGGTGCGATTTGGTTAAGTATCAAAGAAGCGACTTCGCTATATGGTCCGTGTTTTTGAATGAGTTTAAAAAAAGGCAACAATTGTAACTCTTTCGAAAAATCGTAAATTTGCCCACAAGATAGGAATAACCTTAATTTCAAAATAAAAATGAAAAAAATACCAGTTTTAGCATTTACCTTTCTGATGATTTTGTCCGCGTGTGGCGGAGGAGGCAAAAAGACAAATCAAACCGATGAAAAAATGATGTTTACAGGAGCCAAAGGCGAAGTGAAAATTATGACCCTCGACCCCGGCCATTTTCATGCCGCGTTGGTCCAGAAGTCGATGTATGAACAGGTTGATCCGGTGGTTTATGTTTATGCTCCCGAAGGTCCCGATGTGGAAGGCCACCTGGCGTTGATTAACAATTACAACACCCGCGCCGAAAATCCTACTGCCTGGGAAGAAAAAGTGTACAAGGGGGAAGATTTTTTCGAAAAGATGCTGACCGAGAAACCCGGGAATGTGATGGTGGTTGCCGGCAACAATGCAAAAAAAACCGAATATATCCTGAAAACCGTTGAAGCCGGCATCAATGTTCTGGCCGACAAACCCATGGTTATCAACCCTGAAAATTTTCCGGTACTGGAACAGGCTTTTCAGGTGGCGGCCGAAAAAGGCGTACTACTCTATGATATTATGACCGAGCGCTACGAAATCACCACGATTTTACAACGGGAGTTATCAAAAATCCAGGAAGTGTTTGGCACCCTGCAAACTGGCAGCCCGGAAGAACCGGCCATCACCAAGGAAAGTGTCCACCACTTTTTCAAATATGTTTCGGGGAACCCGCTGAAACGTCCGGCCTGGTTTTTCGATGTGGCCCAGCAGGGCGAAGGAATCGTGGATGTAAATACCCACCTGGTTGACCTTATCCAGTGGGAAGCATTCCCCGAAGTGACCCTCCAAAAAGAAGATGTTGAAATTGTATCGGGAAGGCGCTGGACTACCGACCTGACGCCTGAAATGTTTAACAAAGTTACTCAGTTGAAT
>CAZHKI010000177.1:6887-7795 GCA_964533365.1 uncultured Maribellus sp.
CCCGACTACCTGAAAAAAGATGTGGAAAACGGTGTTCTGAAAGTTTACAGCAACGGCGAGATTGTGTATAAACTGAAAGGGATTTACGCCAAAGCTTCGGTTATCTGGAACTTTGAAGCGCCCGAAGGTGCCGGCGACACCCATTATTCCATTATGCGTGGAACCCTCAGTAACCTGATAATTAAACAGGGCGCCGAACAGGATTTCAAACCAACCCTTTACGTGGAAGCTGCTTCCACCGACGGACTGGATGATTTTGCCACAAAACTAGATAAAGCTGTTAACCAGGATCTGGCGGCAGCTTTCCCGGGAATAAAACTGGTTCAGCTTGAGAAAAATCTTTGGACGATTGAAGTTCCCGACAGTTATAAAGTAGGCCACGAAGCGCATTTCGGACAGGTTACAGCCAAATACCTCGATTTTTTGAAAAGCGGAAACATGCCCTCGTGGGAAGTTCCGAACATGATTGTAAAATACTACACCACCACCGAAGGGATGAAAGCTGCCATGAAATAGTCAGGCAGAAACGATATAAATTATAAAAAGCTGTCCGGGCGCGGGCAGCTTTTTTTATGAGCAATGGACCGGATTTACATAAAAAGCGGCAGGCAGTTTCCCGAAATCCGGGAAACCGCCTGCCGTTTATATCCGATAGGAATTTTTAATATATCGTCAAATCATAAGGCATCCGGGCATATACCCCGTTCATTTGCGATGCTTTTTTGAAATATTCGTAGTAGCGGTATTTTTCGCCCAGTTCATTTTTCAGGAACCGTGCGCGAACATTATCGGCACCTGTTTTGAAAAGGCTTTCAAAAGGATCGGGCAGTGCCGGCAGCGAAACCGTCCGGTACTCTTCAATGCCGGCAATTTCGGCAGCCAGGGCAATGGCTTTATCCAGCCCGCCA
>CAZHKI010000178.1:0-7780 GCA_964533365.1 uncultured Maribellus sp.
CAAAGATGCTGTAATGGACACAGATTTTACTGAAGCAAAATGGGAAAATAAAATTGACCGAAAATCCGGAAAAGCAGAAGGCGGCCTTCGTCAAATTGAACGTGTACCTGCGGGGGCAAAATTCAATTTCGAGATTATTGTTAATGTTTTCGATGAGGACAAAGAAGATATAATTGGTAAATTAAAAGAAGGGATTGCACTATTGGAAGAAAATTATCTCGGCGGTAGTGGCAGCCGTGGTTACGGAAAAGTAAAAATTGACTATTCTATTTCTTAATTATGCAGGCAATCATTTTAAAATCAAATCCTGGAACAAGATTTCGTTTTGGTGAAGCACTGGGCGCATACACCGAAGAATTGAATAACGCTCAAAAAACGACATCTGATTATTTGCACTCCGATACACTTTGGTCGGCTTTGGTAAATGCCTGGGCCCTGACCTGTCCCGATTCGCTTGAAAATTTTCTTTTAGCCTGCAATAACGGGCAATTTAAACTTTCATCTGCATTTTATTGTGTTGAATACAAAGGGAATAAAGTCTTTTTTCTGCCTAAACCTGCAACTTTAAATCTCTTTCAAACCGACGAGCCTAAGAAATTGAAACGAATCAAATTTATTTCGAAAGGTATATGGGAACAAGGAGTTTTACCAAATGAATGGTTTGATAAAAGTAAATGCACCCTCTTGCAAAACGAAAGTATAGTTGCCTTGAAAGCGGAAGTAAATGAACAGATTAATCTGTTCCAAAAAGTTACCAATCATAAAAACAGGGCGCGAGATGTTTCCAATCGGGAAGATGCCTTTTACTACGAAACAGATTTATTTCTTTTGAGTGATGAAAGCTACAAAACGGACTGGTATTTCCTGATTGAAAATAACCTTCAGGGAGATTTGATTGGCGATTTCAGAAATGCAATGCAAACACTCATCCATTTCGGAATTGGTGGTGAGCGTTCTTCAGGTTGCGGCAGTCTGACCAACTTCAGCGAAGTTAATTACACAACAGATATTAAAGAGTACACCGGCAAAGCTTCTGTTTCGCTGATTGCACCCGAAAAGAATTGGTTGACTGATGATTCGTTCTATCAGGTCATTAAACGTGGAGGACGTTTCCTTGAAAAGGGAAAATCCTTACCAATGATTCAAATGCTTTTAGAAGGTGCTGTTTTTGATTCAGAAATAAAAGGATGTATCGTAAAATTGAACGAACAACCCCCTGTTTTGCGTTACGGTTTGAATTTGTCGATTCCCGTTCATAACAATTTTATAAACAACAAATTATGAGTGAGTCTGTAAAATTAAAAATAACAACGCTTACGCCAGCTACAATTGGCTCTGGCTCAGAGCTTTCGCCTTATTCTGATTATGTTATTGACAAAAACGAGGTTTGTTTTATCGATAAAAAGAAAATGCAGGACAAAATTCTGCAAAAAGGCGACCAGTTTCTTGAACTCTATATTCAGGGTGTTGCAACGGGGATAGATAATAACCGAAGTAATTTTGATTTAAAAAGTTTTTTAATTAACCACAAAATTGTCGGTGATATTTCGGAAGTAATTGCTTTTCGTTGCCCGTTTGTTGGGAATCAAGCCAGTAAACTACCTGTTAAAGGATTATTAAAATCGCCCTTAATGGAACCGTATTTTCCGGGAAGCACTATTAAGGGTGCGTTAAAAACGGTGCTGATGTATAATTGGCTGAAAACAAATAAAAAAGCCAACGAAACTATTGAAAGAGTAATTAATGGTGGAAATTTTGATTTTTTGGAAAAACAATTTGAGTACAGAGAAGATGAACTTACACATAATATTATTCGCAAAAACACCATTCAGCAGGTTACCGATAGCAGTTGTATTCAGAAAGAAAATATTGTTGTGGTTGATTGTTACAGAAAAATGCCCATTCGTTTTGAGTGTATTGCCAAAGAAAATACTGCGGAATTTGAACTAACATTGGAAAACTATCAATGGAAAAAGCTTGCAGTCCAGGCAAACGATTTTGCTTTTGAAGCTTTAGGGAGAGAATTGCAGATTTTAGCAGAACAGGGAAAGAATGATACTGATTATTATTCAAAAATTGATGAATTACAAGAAATCATTAATGACTGTCCAAAAGATATTAATACAGCATATCTCCGAATTGGTTTTGGCAAAGGGTTTTATCTGAACTCACTTGGAATTGCAATTTATTATTATTTAGTCGATGAAAACGGCAACATAACAAATAAGAATTTATATTACAAATTTGAAGAGTTCATTAAAAAGCAATTTCCTAAAAGTAACCAAAAAGGAGATTTGAGTTTGGAAGAATTTCCCAAAACACGCCTTTTTGTTACAAATACACAAGAGCCATTGGGTTGGGTTAAAATTGAAAAAATAAGCAATTGAAATTTTGCACGCAGTGCATGCAAAATTCACCAATTCAAATAAAAAATAGCCATGCACCACTACCTCGCCTACCTCGTTTCCGACATGCGCCAGGCTGCCACCAGGGCGTCAAAGTCGCGGATCCCCGAAGGGGAGTTTGACCCGGATTATATGATGGAATTGGAAGAAAGTGCAGAAAAACCCATGAGTGAATGGTTTGGCCTGCAAAAAGAAGAGTTTCCGCCATCAGAAAAACTGACCAATGAACAATTGGAGTTTATGGCCACAGAGTTTGAGCAACTTTGGGCGGCTTATTCATTTTTCCCCGATTTCCCGGAGGGGCTGCCCGCCAAACACCGTTACGAGCTTATGCGCGATTACCTCGACCACCCCACCCAGCATTGGCCGGGCGGTTGGCAGCACCATTTCGAGTTTTGTGATTATGACCCAGAACATTGCCCCTTTGGCATTGAGTTTTGCCGTTGCAAAGATTTTGACGATGAACTACCGGAAATTATTCCAAAGAAAGACGGTGAATTACCATTTTAAGAATTAAGGCTCAAAGTAAAAAAAGTCTGAATATGGCAATTTAGTTCATGAACACACTTTATTCATATCAATAATGTGTGTTTTTACACGAAAACGATAGGTATTAATAAGGATGCATGAATCATATCCTATCCAAATTTATGGTTGGTTTTATTACAAATATTCACTTAAAACACTAATAGTAAATGATTTATTTAATATCTATAATATCAGAACATTTATTACCAAATTTTTTTCTTGCACAGGAATTTAAGGGACAATACGACCAACACATTTTTATTTCCACCGAAAGGATGGACAAATTATCGATGACAAAACGTTTTTGTAACGCACTCGGAATTGACCAAAAAGATATTAAAACCATTACCGTTTCGGAAGACGACCTACCCGATGTAATGTACAAACTAAATTCGGAGCAATTTAATGATACCGACCGCTTTGTCGTAAATCTTACCGGGGGAACGAAAATAATCTCAATAGGCACATATACCTTCTTTTTCAAAAAAACCGATGATTTTTATTACGTTCCTATTGGCGTAAACAAAATTCATAAGGTAAAAACAGGTGAGGTTTTGCCGCTGAATTTTCGTGTGAATGTGGCCGAATATCTGTCGCTTTACGGCTTGTTTTTTACCAATGAAAATACCAGCAGGACACAAGATACAAAAGCAGCAGAATTTGAAGCATACATCACCAACCGCATTCAATCGGAAAACAGGATAAAAAGCGGGCATATTTATCGGGGAGTAAAAATTTACCGGGAAGACAACACCACCAACGACAACGAAATAGATGTTATGTGGACTTCAGAAAATCAATTGTTTGTTGGAGAATGTAAACTAAGCCTAAACAAGGCGCGGGCAATCGATTGGTCGGAAGGCGAAGGACGCCCTATTGCCAATCCGGCAGAATACCTCGATGAGATCATGTACAAACTCGCTGCAATTTCAAAAGATTTCGGATTGCGGGTACATCCATTCATTTTCACAAAACACCGATTTTCGCCACCTGTTTTCACTCCACTACGAATGAAAGCTATTGAAAAAAGAATGAAGATTTTGGGAATAAAAGGGCTGCTGGGGAAAGAAGAATTAACCAAAATAAAACTAAAAATATAAGAATATGGGGAGGAAAGTTTTTATCAGTTTTTTGGGAAGCAGTTTTTATGAAAAATGCAAATATGCCTGTGGCGGTTTTATGTCTTCTGAAACGCGCTTTGTGCAACATGCAACACTGGAATGGTTGAAAGAAAAAGAAAAAGTGTTTCCTGATGTAGCTATTATTTTATTGACACAAAACGAAAAAGGTTCAAAAGCAGTAAACTGGGAAAAAACCATCACTGGAAGAGAAAATTTTAAGACAAAACTGGTTGAGGAATATTTTGGGCTTGAAAAAGTTTTGTCTGATTTGCATATAAATTTTTTGCCTGTTGAAATTCCTGATGGAAAGGATGAGAAAGAAATTTGGGAAATTTTTGAAATCATTTTTAAGCAAATACAAGACAATGACCAACTTTATTTTGACTTAACCCACGGGTTCAGATATTTGCCAATGTTGCTTTTGGTTTTAGGCAATTATGCAAAATTTCTCAGAAAAAATGTTTCGGTGAAACATATTTCTTATGGAAATTATGAGGCAAGGAATGAATTTATTGCTCCGTTTGTAGATTTATTGCCCTTGTCAAAATTGCAGGATTGGACCAGTGCTGCAAACGATTTTGAAAAACATGGTAATGCAGAGCAATTGAAAAAACTTACAAATGAAGATATTAAACCGATATTAGAAGAAACTCGTGGACAAGACGAAACTGCCTCAAAATTGCGACAGTTGAGCAATTCGATTTATGATTTGAGTTTGGAGATAAAAACAAATCGCGGAAAGAAATTGATTGAAGGACTATCTGAAAAGAGAATTATCGAAGGTCTTAATTCATTGCAAAAGAATACAATCGCAGCATTGAATCCATTGCTTGAACAACTTAAATCGGAGATAATGCAAATATTTAAAAGCGAAAATGCAGTTGAAAATATGCTGTTATCTGTGCAATGGTGCATAAACAAACAACTTGTTCAGGAAGGCTTTACTCTTTTGCAGGAAGGAATTTTATCATTTCTGTTATCAGACAATTATGAGGATGAAAAAAGGCGAAATTTTATTTCAGGTTATTTAGCCCAGTACAAAAGTGGAAAATTTGATAACACAAGGTTTAACTTGCCCATTATAGAAATAATGCATCTTGAAAAATCATTGTCAGGAAATCCAAAAATTACCGAATGGGCTGATATTTTTAGCCAAATAACTGAAATCAGGAATGACATTAACCATGCCGGCATACGTCAAAACCCTATGAAAGCCAATGATTTCAGGATTAAATTGGATATTCTTTATAAAAAAACAATTAACCTAGTATCTTTATCCACATGCTAATCAACCTCTCCAACCATCCCTCTCCCCTGTGGAATCAGGAGCAAATAAAAATTGCCAGCGGGCAATTCGGCGAAGTAGCCGACTTGCCTTTCCCCGTTGTTGATCCAGCTGGCGATGAAAAATACATTCAGGCGCTTGTTGATGATTACATTCTCAAAATTCAGCTTTTAACAAAGAATTCTTCAAATGTAACTGTGCATATCATGGGCGAAATGACCTTTACATTCGCCATGGTTGCGTCATTGCAAAAAATTGGCATCAAATGCGTTGCCTCAACTACAACCCGCGTTGCCGTTGAAGATGATGGGGTGAAAACTTCAGAATTTCAGTTTGTAAAATTCAGGGAATATGGAAGGTTACAGTAACTATTTTGCTTTCCCGTTGCGAGGTCAACAGGAAAAAGTATTTGACGCCCTTTGTCATTTCATTGACGATCCCGGCAGTAAGATTTTTATCCTGAAAGGCTATGCCGGAACCGGAAAGACCACACTTACGGGGGGATTTGTCAAATATTTACAGCAACTGAAAACGTTTTCAAAAGCTGAAAACCACGATGATGCTGCCGATGATGAAGAAACCCCGGCGGAGAAACCCGATGTACCCAGATTTTCCATTTTAGCTTCAACAGGCAGGGCCGCAAAAATATTGTCCGATAAAACCATTGTGAAAGCCCGCACGGTACACAGCATGGTTTACCGGATGGTTTCGCTGACCGATGATGTGGAAAAATACATCGAAAACAACAAACCCAAACAAAACCTGTCGGGCAATTACCAGCAACTTTCGTTGTTTTTCGAACCTTTGATAATAAATTCAACCAACCGTAACTTGTACATTGTTGACGAAGCTTCCATGATATCGAATAAAATTTCGGGAAACAGCTCAAATGCCAAATATGGTGAGGGTGACTTGCTTGGCGACCTTTTCAGGTACGACCCAAACGGTAAATTTATTTTTGTGGGCGACCCGGCCCAGTTGCCTCCCATTACCCAGGCAGAATCGCCTGCGTTGGATGCTAAAACCTTGCAAATATATTTTCCAGACCAAAATTTGTGGAATATACATTAACCGAAATCATCAGGCACGACAGCCGGAACGACCTGCTGGTATGTGCCTCCAACCTGCGAAACACGGCCGAAGCCTATAAACAAAAGCACAGTAAAAACATTGAATCTGTGGATATTTATACTAAACTGCAAATTCAGGCCAGCCCAAGCAAAATTAGTTTCAATCCCCTGCCTTTAAAAGGGTATAAATCAATAAATATCATACCATCAGAAATTACATTGCTCGAAAAGTACATTGAAACCATTCAATCGAATGGCTTCGAATCGGCAACTTTAATCACCCATTCCAATAAAGATTGCAATATGCTGGCAAATTATGTGCGCCAGCAAATTTTTGGGAAATCTGAACTTCTGGTTATTGGCGATTTACTATTGATTACACAAAACAACTACGTTGTCGATTTGGTTAATGGCGATTTGGTAATCGTGAAATCGATAGGTGAAAAGATAAAAAGGGCCGACCTGACTTTTGTAAATGTTGAGGTGGAAGAAATGGCCAGCAAAAAAACGTACAAATTGCTGCTGATTGAGGAACTGCTCGCAAACGGGCAGGTAAACCTGAATGACGATCAGCACAGGAACCTGATCGTTGATTTTGTGCTGCGGATGAAATACCGGGGGATTGATATTTACGCCGGTAATAATAAGAAAACACTCAATCCGCTGTTAAAGAAAATGATGAGGAGCGATGCATATCTTAATGCATTACGTGCAACTTACGGATATTGCCTCACCTGCCATAAAAGCCAGGGGGGCGAATGGGACGAAGTATTTCTTTACCTGGGCAAAAGTCTTTATTCGCAAAGGGGGTCGGCATTGTATCAATGGGCATATACAGCGGTTACCCGAACACGGAACAAACTGTATGTTAACGATAGTAATTGGTTAATCAGATAAATATGGAACTCATTCTCAACACTTACGGAACCAGCCTCACCAAAGACAACGACACGTTTATGGTGATCAACAGCGAGGGCAAACAGCGCATCCACCCGCAGGGACTGAAAAGCATTGTAATTGCCAAAGGCGCCATGATAACCAGCGACGCCGCACTGCTCGCCATCGACCACGAAATTGAGGTGCTGTTTGTCGATCAGGCCGGAAACCCCAAAGGCCGCGTGTGGAGCCACAAATACGGCTCGGTTTCCACCATTCGCAAGGGGCAAATCGAATTCACCTTCTCGGCAGCGGCGGTGGAGTGGATAAAATCGGTCATCGTGCATAAAATGGAAAACCAGCAGGCGCTGCTGCTTTCGTTTCAAACCACTTCGGCCGCGCAGGAAGAGCGCATAAAAACCGCCATCCGCAAAATTGAGGATTACCGCACCAAAACCAACCTGCTCGCCGGCGAAATTGTGCCCGACATCGCCA
>CAZHKI010000179.1:0-7758 GCA_964533365.1 uncultured Maribellus sp.
AAAGTGCCGCTGGGTTTTCTGCCCAACAGCAAAATCACCGATAATATTCCGTTAAACCTGATGTTTGGCGGGATACTGAACTTTTTACAGGATTTTGTGGCGCCCCTGTTTCTGTTTTTAAAAGCCGGTTATCATTTAACAATGAAGCAAGCCGGCGATATTTTGTCGTCGGGCGATATTGAAATGGACGCAACCATTTCACAAAAAATTGCAGGAAAGGAAAACCGCAGGATTTATTCTGAAATTAAGATTAATCAGGAAAATGGAATTCATTTGGAAATAGTCTTTAAGGATGTAAAAATTAGAATAAAATGTCAAAACAAACTGGATTAACTTTTTTGCTCCTGTTCGTGTTAAACGTGGCGGTTGCCCAGGTAAAGTGGAACTTTATGGAAGTCGATAAAAAGTCGTACGAGCTGTACCAGCAGCAAAAATGGGCAGAACTGACAAATTACGCTGCCGAAGCACGTGAAAACGGGATAGATTTTTTTTATTTGCAGGCCCGCTCAGGAATTGCGTATTTCAATCTGAAGAAATACCATAAAGCCTCAGAATTTTTTCTGAAGGCCTGGGAAAACGACCAGAGTTTTGAATGGCTGCAGGAATATTTGTATTACAGTTTGGTTTATACTGGCCGAACCCCTGAAGCGATGCAATATGCCCAAAAATTTTCGGAACCCATGCAGCAAAAAATCGGGTTTGCACCCAAAAAACTTACACGGATTGCTGTTGAAGCCGGATATAGTTTTAATCCGGATTTTGAAACGCTCAAACAGGCCAGTCACCACGAAACAGCCGGTGTGGGCGATGATTACGGAGAAGCTTTTTACCTGAAAAATTACCATTTCGAATCGGTTGATCTGAGCCACCGAATTTCGCCGGGAATGAGCATCAACCACAATTTCACTTACATTGGTATCCAACGCGAAGAACAGGTTTACTGGGGCGAACCATCTGCATTCACCATTAAAAACAAACAGATGCAATACTATGTAAACCCGGTATTTGTGGCAGGCAAAAAATGGTACGTTTCAGCCTCGGGCAACCTTATTTGGGGCGATTATTCCTATTACGCCGGGGCAATTAACCGCGATAAATATTTCTACAACGGAACCGTGTATTTTCGCGACCTGGTTTTGACAGCATCCACCTGGTTTTTTACCGGAAATTTTGCTCCCGGCGTGGAAGTTGATTATGGTAATTTCAACAACAGTGGCTTTAGTCAGTATTCTGCCTGGGTTACCTGGTATCCGTTGTCGAACCTGAACCTTTATTTTACTCCCCGTGTTTATTTCAAAAACGATCCGGAAAACGGATTTGGGTACAATACTTTTGGTATCTCGGGCGGGGCGCAACTGGGGCCGGTTCATATGTTTGGTCAATATTTACGGGGCGAAATGGTAAATTTTATTGAACCTGCGGGATATGTCGCATCCAATTTTCCGGGCCGTTCGGAACAAAAAATAGTGGGAAGCATCTATTTCCCGGTGGGTAAAAAATACCAGTTGGTTATGCGGTACATCAGCCAGGATATTATTGAAAAATATCAGGTATATACCAATGCCGCAGTAAGAAGTTCGATGGAATATAAATATTTGAAACACACCTTAACCGCAGGAATATCATGGAATTTTTAAGAAAAAGTATTGTATTACTGGTCGTTGCAGCAGTTTCGCATTCCCTGACTGCACAGGTCAGTCAGCAAGCGCTGGAAGTCGCCTTTTCAAAAAGTTATGCCGCTGAAAAAAACGGCGATTTTTCGGCATCGATGGAACCGCTGAAGAATGTTTACGACGAATCGTCGTACGAAATTAACCTGCGGCTGGGATGGCTGAATTACAACGCCGGGCTGTTCGACGAATCGATCATTTTTTACAGCAATGCACAGAAATTAAAACCCTATTCCGAAGAGGCACGTTTCGGATTAATTTTGCCAAAAGCCGCACTGGGTCGCTGGAACGAGGTAATTGACCTCTACAATAAAATTCTGGAAATTAATCCAAATAACACTGTAGCGCTGTATCGTTTGGGCTTGGTATATTATGGCCGGAAAGATTACGGCAAAGCTCAGACTCTGTTCAAAAAAGTGGTCGATCTGTACCCGTTTGGATACGACGGGTTGCTGATGCTGGGCTGGACTTCCTATTTCCTGGGGAATTATGCTCAGGCAAAAGTTCTGTTTAATAAAGTGTTGCTTTATAATCCCGGCGATGCTTCGGCAAAAGAAGGGCTGCAATTGATAAAATAAAATCCGAAAAATTATGAAAGCAAAACTTTTAACTACAATTCTGCTGCTTGTAGCTTTTACATTGCAGGCGCAGGTTACCCTCGATAAAAAATACGATTATTCAACCTCTGTGGTAAAGTTTGAAACGCTGGGCTACAAATATTTTCTGATGGACGTGCCCAACGCGCAATGCCGAATTTACTACACCGATCATTCGTTGTTTAAAACCATTAACTGCAACGTTCCCAGCGGTTATTTTCTGTATGATATTAAATTTTTATCCGAAAAACTATTTGATTCCGACTCCGGAATCGAGCTGCTTTGCACATTTTACAAATACTATTCGGCACAAAATTACTACGAATACGACAGCAAAATTATCAACGACGACGGTTCGGAATTACTCTTTATTGATGGTTCACTTTACAATTATATTAACAAAACCGGAGAGAATGAGTATAAACTGTTTTCGTACTGTTACGATTTTTCGGTTTTCCCCGAAAAAGTATGGACCAACATTTATCACCTTGCCGGGTTACCGGTTGCCAGTGCGCTGAATTTTGCCAATTCTCCGGATATATTCCTGAATGCCTTTCCAAACCCGGCCAGTCAATCGTTAAAAGTTGCTTACACTTTGCCTGAAAAAGTAACCCTGGCAACTTTACATCTGATCGACAATTCAGGAAAGCAGGTCGGACAGTTTATGGTTGATAATCACACCGATCATTTAATGCTTGATGTGAGCCGATATCAAAGTGGTGTTTATCATTATTTTATTGAATTTGGCAATACAAAAACCCCGGCTAAAAAACTGGTGATTCAGTAAATAATCAGTGAGCCAGCTTCCTGATTATTTTTCCTGTCAGCCAAGTTGCCAAAATTGTTAACAAAAATATTCCGACAAACCAGAATGGAAAAGTGGCAAGACGTTGTGTTTGATAAATGGCTGTGGCAATATTCCCGATAATCAGCCATTGAATGATGTAAAAGAGGGTGATTTTTTTCCCCAGCCACATCAACCTGTTTCCCAGCCATGTTTGTGGAAATTGCCGAATCAGGGAACGTAGTAACAGGCTCCAGAGTATAACAACCCCGAATGCCCAGAGCGAAAACCAGAAAGTGTGGTGATAATAAGCCGGCAAATCGATGGTGGTTTCAAATCCCGGTTTTGCGAAAGCAGCAACAAAAAATACAATTAAAACAAGCAGTATCGATGTGTAAATTTTGTTGTTTTTTATGAAAGCGAAAATGGCTGCTTCGAAATGATAAAATGCAAACCCTGAAAGCGGGTAAACCAACCAGGGAAACAACGGGAAATACGACCACGACCACGTTCCACCGATAAACGGGTACAAGTAATTTCGTTCCGGTATCATCAGTTTTTCATTAACAACCGAAGTAAGCGCTGCAACAAGTAAAGCTAATCCCAACGCAATCCAGGCTTGATGTTTTTTTATGGTTTTCAGCAATGCAATCAGCATAATGGCAATTCCCGCGAAGAAAAAAATATCGACGCCGAGAATATATTCCCATGGATTCAATTGCCAGCCGGCAAATACAATTTTCAACAATAAATGAAAGTTCAGTCCTATGTTCAGCAGAAATCCAACGATGAAAATTTTAACGCCTCTGTAAAAATTGGTGATGAACGGCTTCTGGTTTTTTGCCATAAAATAGCCCATTACCAGCATAAAAACCGGAACAGCAACCGGACCGCCCAGGAACAGCAGTGTTTTTCCAAACCAGCTTTCGCGGCCGGGATAGTCGATAAAAGTTTCGAGAATATGCACCGGAATAATCAGGAAAACAGCAAATCCCTTAAGTAAATCAGGAAGCGGCAATCTGTTCATTTTAACAAATTTAAAAACGATTTCTTTTTTGACACTTTCCCGAAGGAAAACCTGCCCCGCAACACTGAAGAAGTTATTCGTTAATCGTTTTTTCGAGTTGATTTCCGGGTTCTTTCACCATCAGTTTCAATGGGGTGATTTCTTCGCCCCAGTAAATGGTTTGATGCGGGAATGGAATTTCAATTTTATTCAGGTCGAAAATTTCTTTAAGTCGTTTGCGGTATTCCCGGCCAACAATCCATTGCTGGTTAGGTATGGTTTTAATCCGCGCTTTAATTACAAGGGAACTATCGCCAAATTGGTCTAACCCGAATATCTCAATGGTTTCGAGCATGAGGTTTTGGTATGCTTCTTCGGCCAGCATTCCGTCGGCAACCTGCTTCATCAGTTCCATCACCTTATTTAGATTTTCTTTATAGGCCACGCCAATATCGAAAACCATGGCCGACCATTCTTTGGTCATGTTCGACACGGTATTGATTTTTCCGTTTTGAAAGATGTGAACGGTTCCGGTTAAATCGCGTAGGGTGATGGTCCTGAGTTCGATTTTTTCCACTACGCCTGATGTTCCGTTGATGATGGCTACATCACCGGTACGAATTTGGTTTTCAAGCAAAATAAAAAAGCCGGAGATAAAATCGCGGACCAGTTCCTGGGCGCCAAAACCAACGGCCAACCCGATGATTCCGGCACTGGCCAGCAACGGGGCAATATCAATATTTATTTTTTTCAGAAATATCATCAAAAATACCGCCCAGATGATAACTGCAATTCCTTTCCGGACAATCCCCATCAGCGTGTTCAGCCTTTTCTCGGCTTCAATATCAGGGACATCGTTTGAAAGGACAACGCGTTTAATCAATAACTTTTTTAACCGTTTAATCAGAAATGAACTCAGCCGGAGCATCACCACCAGAAAAATGATCAGAAAAATGATCGATGGGATTTCTTTTATGGTCCACTGCGTTAAATTGCTTAAAAATGATTTCCAGAAATCGGTGGAAGCAATATTTTCCATGTTTTTTTCTTTTGATGATAAATACTGAATGTGCAATAGCGGGATATTAGCAAGCACAAATATACAAAAACCATCCATTTCTTCAAAACAACCACATGATTTACAGGAACTTCACTTATGGTTTCCATGGTGTTTTTATCTTAGTTCATTGCCTGTGAAAGAATTGCATTCAGGTTTGAAATTTGTTAAAAAAAGAAAACCCGGGAAATTCCGGGGCATTTGAAACCATTAATTTTTATTCTTTAAAACAAGGTTTTGCAGAATTAAAAAAACAGAATTAATCCAGAATCTGTTGATATTCTTCATCCGTAAGTACAGTCGGTGAATATGACTCGCCCATGATTTTCAATACACTGGTAAATGCTTTGAGGTGAAATTTTGAACCCCTTAACAGGTTACCATATACTTTTGCAACTGTTGCATTTTCAGTTTCGGCAATGTGGCGCTGCAAGTCGGCAATGTCGGTTTCTTCGATAAATGCGCCAACTTTTAACGCTTCCACCAAATTTTCCGAACCTTTTGCTGTAAGCTGGGCATACATTTCAGTAAACAGTGGATTGTTGAATTCGGTTGTTTCTGCCGGAGTTGGGTCGGCAAGACCAAATCCGTTAATCAGATACAAAACCGCACGTGTATGTGCATCTTCGCTTTTGGCAATGTTTGAAAAAATGCGATGATTGTGCTTTTGGAACAGAAAAAGATAAACCTCGCGGGCCAGTTTTTCTTCTTCGCGCATTTCCATCAGGCTGGAAACTTCAGCTTCGGTAAGTGTACCGGTAAAATTGCAGGTTCCACAAAGCGCAGCTACTTCGGCGCTTTTTTCTTCCGTGTTGTTCAGCTCACCTGAGTTTTCAACACTACCATTTAAATCACTACAGGACACAAATCCAAATACCAGCCCTGCCACAAAAAGCATAACGAGTTTTCCTGTTTTCATTTTGTAAAAATTAATATTGTTTCACCTAAAGATTTTGATATAATTTGACGGAAGTGATTGATTTTTTGAGTTTTAAATTTCACAATCAAATGCGCACGATTCATAATAAGTTAGTTATTGGGTTGGTCCCTGGTCGAATCGGGAAGAATTCCAGGTTGATTCCAATAACCCCGTCCGAACCCGCGTCCGTAACCGGCAGCACCAAAACTTCCCCGGACACCCGGTCCAAATCCGCGCCCGTAAGATGCAGCATTTCTTCGGCCCAATCCCTGACGGGCAGCCATGCAGCGGTTGTAGCCCCGGCCGGGAGCAACTGCCTGGTTCATACCGGCTCCGCGTCCGTAAAACGCTTGTTGCTGTGCATAACCTCTGTTCCGATACAGATGCAACTGATCATACTCTTTCTTTTGATCGTCGGTGAGCAGATTTCTCACAGCCGTGCGGTGAACTTCCACTTTCTTCAGCATCTCGGCCCGAACTTCATCTTTTTCATCGATAATACCAGTCGAGCGTCGATTGTAGCGCAATTCATTCATTTCTTTCTGATGGTTGGTTTCCAATTCCTGGATTTTTGTTATTTGTTCATCGGTCAATCCCGAAATGAATTGAACACAGGTGTAATTCTGGCTTTCAAAAGCCCGGTTCCCATTTCTCCAACCTTGTGCAAAAACAGTGGTTGTTGTTAGTGCAAGGGCAAAACACACCCCGGCAAATTGAATTAACTTGCTCTTTTTCATTGTTTTATAAATTAAAGTGATTAATTGTTGTTGCTCAAATTTCGTCTGTTCCTTCCGTAACCTCCTGGTAATTTTACATCTTCATTTTTCTTTAGCATCGACATGAAAATTTCATTCAACTTTTCTTTTTGTTCGTCGTTGCATTCAGCTTTCATTTTCATGTAGTAGTCAACCGTGACCTTTTTAAGTTCGGTGTGCATCGCTCCGATTTCGGTTGTAATGGTTTCCAGTTTTTCCTGATTAGGTTCATTTACCCCCATTTCCTGCACCATTTCAGCTCTTAACCTTTCCAGGTTGTGCGAGATATTCCAGGCCGTGCGGTTAAATTCGCGGTTTAGTTCCCTGAATTTGTCCACCTGTTCGTAGTTCAATCCCAACTCTTCCCTGAAAAACCGGGTGCGTTGCTGAGCCGGAACTTCAATCGCGGCTTCTTCAACCTGCTCCTTTTGTTTGCGATCCTGTTGTTTGTGGTACAGAAATGAAATTCCCATCGACAGGTTGGTTGCCAGCAGGATGACAATAATCCAGATTAATGAACGATATGTATTTGATTTTGCCATTTTTTATTCCATTAAAAATGCTTCAATCGTTTCTGATTTCATCTCGTTCAGGTAAGGAATCATTTCCTGCGCGGAATAGGTAGCTGAGCTGTTTTTGGCAGTAACCGGTTGACCGATTTTTATACCGGAATAAATTCCCGCCAGCAGCAAAACCGTAAAAAATGCCGGTTGAAGAACTTTTGCCCAAATCCTGTTTTGGTTGAAAACGGTCTGAATGGTGGCCTGGTTTTCCATTCGTGCTTTTAATCGGGTGTAGAAAAACGGATTGATTTCTCTTTGTTTTTCAGCGGTTAACACGTCCAGCGTTTTTTTCATTTCTTCGTAAAATGCAGCACATTCGCTGCATTCGTCGAGATGAATTTTTATTTTTTCCATTTCCGGGATGGGCAGTTCCCCGTCGATGTAAAAAATCATTTTCCTATGTAACGT
>CAZHKI010000180.1:0-7750 GCA_964533365.1 uncultured Maribellus sp.
AAATGTAATCCACCTAATTTTCAAACTGAGCCATTTTTCTTGAGTTTTATAGAAGGGTATAAATGGAAGAAGGAGGCTCAACAGCCTCCTTCCTAAATGTTAACCCCCAAACACACAATATGGGATGAATCCCAAATGCATTTCAAAAATAATTATTTTTTTTGAATAAACTAATACATGATACCTTTTTTTGTTTCTTTTTTATTTCTTTTTTGAATGAGAAATAATTTAATAATGACCGTAAGTAATTTGCTTTCTTTAGGTTTTAAGTTTTATTTTATTGAAAATGTGAATTTTAGTTGTGTGGTTATTTTTTCTTTTAAGGCATAACTGTTTTGAACCCTTCTGAGAAAAATCATGAAATATCATTCCTGCGATTAAAAAATTATTTTTTACCGAAGGCTATTTGTTTCCGAAATGTTCCATCTTGTTTCTACAAATGACAATTTTTTTGATTACATCGGATGGGATATCAGTAAAGTATTGATGACATTTTGGAATAATTTCTTGTCTGGATTTTGTCATCAGGAAAGGAGGAGGGAGAGGAGTCCGGAATGATTATAAATTGAAGGAGAATGTAAATGGTATATTGGAATCACTCTGAATCTTAGTTAAGCTTCAATTTAACCTAAGTGAAATGGGTTACAAAATGATTCAATGGTGAATACAGAGATGGTTAAGAACCATTTTTAAAAACAGATATTTCGCAGGGATAAAATAATCAGTGAATATCCGTTTTTTAGTTATTTTTAAGTGTTGCAAAAATGTGCGAATATGAAAATGAGTTTGTCAATCGCGACGGTTTTTATGTGCTGTGTATTTGAAATCTCAGCCCAGTACCCTGATGTGGAAACCGACCTGGATTTAAAAATTAAAACATTTCTGGAAGAAAATGCCAACAATTGGCGAGACATGAACGTCCCTCTTTCCGATGGAAAAATCCTTTACGATATTATTATTGAAAATAATTACAAAAATGCAGTGGAAATTGGTACCTCAACCGGTCATTCAGCAATTTGGATTGCATGGGCTTTAAGTAAAACCGGAGGTAAACTGATTACCATTGAAATTGATAAAGTCCGCTATTTGCAGGCTAAAGCGAATTTCAAGAAAGCTGGTGTCTCGAAATTTATTGATGCCCGGCTGGCCGATGCCCATGTTTTGGTACCCAAACTTCCCGGGAAATATGATTTCGTTTTCAGTGATGCCGATAAATATTGGTATAAGAATTATTTTATTGCCATGGATCCCAAGTTGCAGGTTGGCGGATGTTTTACTGCCCATAATACTTCCATGCGAACACGGGATGTGGCTGAATTCCTTGATTACATCGATAGCCTGACCCATTACGAAACTATAATCGACCGGAACAGCCGTTCTGGGATTAGCATCAGTTATAAAAGATCTGAAAAATAAAGGGATTGGAACAATTTGATAATCATCTTGAGCGAAAACTGGGTCTGTTTCCAGTTGTCAATATTGTAGTTGCAAATATGATTGGGGCCGGTATTTTTACAACTACCGGCTTTTTGATGGATTACCTGGGCAATCCCCTGTTCATGTTGATTTTATGGTTACTCGGCGGGATTATTTCATTTTTCGGGGCACTTGCCTTTAGTGAACTTGGCGCGGCTTTCCCCGGCGCAGGCGGCGAATACCTGTTTATTACCAAATTGTTTCATCCGCTTCCCGGATTCCTGAGCGGATGGCTTTCGCTCATTGTAGGCTTTTCGGCTCCAATAGCCGCTTCAGCCATTGGTTTTTCCAAATATTTTTTGTGGGCTTTTCCTGATTTACACAGTGTTTTCCTGGTGAATTATCCGGAAATATTTAGTAAGATGCTCGCCATTTTTATTATTCTGGCTTTTACATTTATTCATTCACGCGGGATTGTTTTTGGTTCGAAAGTGCAAAATGGATTGTCGGTTTTGAAAGTAGTGTTGGTTGCCGGTTTGGTTTTTGCAGGTTTTGCCCTAGGGCAGGGGAGTTTCTCCCATTTTGGGCAAGGCCAGCCATTTCGTTTTGATTTTAGTGGATGGAAGTCGGCAGGTTTATCCCTTATGTTTATTATGTTTGCATACAGTGGATGGAATTCGGCAACGTATATTGGTTCTGAAATTAAAAATCCAAAACGCATCATTCCCCGGTCACTGCTGATTTCTACAACGGTTGTAATGGTTTTGTACCTGTTACTAAACTTGTATTTTGTTTATTCAATCCCTCCGGCAGAAATGGTGGGGGAACCCGAAATTGGAGCGCTGGCAGCCGGCAAATCGTTCGGGTATATCGCCGGAACTGTAATTTCATTGCTCATCTCGTTCGCTCTATTTTCATCGCTGAGTGCATTTGTTATTTTGGGGCCAAGGGTATATTATTCGATGGCCCGGGAAGGTTACTTTTTCGGGTTTGCCGCCCGGATACATCCGCGGTTTCATGTGCCGGTTTATGCCATCATTTTGCAAAGCGGCATTGCTATAATCCTTGTATTGTCGGGGACTTTTGAGCAGATTCTTGTTTATATGGGATTTTCACTCGGTATTTTCCCGATTATTGCTGTTCTGGGTGTTTTTAGATTACGGGCAACAGGCAAAAGTGTATTGAAAATCGCCGGATATCCTTATGTACACATTATTTTCATTCTTATAAATGTTGCTATGCTGGTGCTGGCATTTATTGAACGGCCGGGTGAGTCATCGGTTGCCATTTTAACGGCTTTATCCGGTGTTCCTGTTTATTATTGGTTTAAAAGGAACCGGAAGGTCAGTGAATGATTTCAGTTAATTCTTTCAGCATTGAATCAATTTTTTCGCGGGTTTCCTGCTGAAGTAAACGGTAATCGGTATTGACGATGGGTTCGCCGTACCGGATAAATACTTTTGTGAATGGTTTTCCCATCTGCCTGAAAAAATGGCCAATAAATGTATCGTCACCAATCCAGGCATCGTCAGCATCATAATAATGAATGGCCATTGGAATGACAGGAATGCCTGCATCTGCAGCAATTTTGAAACTTCCTTTTTTGAAAGGTTTGGTTAGTGGACCTTTGCCAGTTGTCCCTTCAGGGAAAAGTGTAACAGGAATGTTTTGTCCAACCGAAGACTTGATTCTGTTCATGGTGGTAATCAGGCTCGAAACTTCTGATCGTTTCACCAGGATCGAATTGGTCACTTTTGCCCCAAGTTTTCCAAAAGGCCATTTTTCAATTTCTGCTTTTCCAACCAGTGCAGCCGGTGTCAGCCCCGACACGATAAAAATGTCGATGTAACTCCGGTGGTTAGGCATCAAAATGAAATTCCGGGTTGAAGGGATTTCGTTTCTTTCGATCTTTATTCCCAGAAAAAAAAGGATACTTTTTCCCCAGGTACGCATCACCCATTGTTGCAATCGCTGGCTGAACCCAAAAATAGTCATCCAAAACCAACCGATACCAACCACATATCCCGACATAAATACCACAAAAAGAAGCCGGATAAGGGCAACTGGGGAAAACAGGATAATGCGAAGAATTTTCATAGGTGTGTTTTATGAAGTGGATTAAAAACAATAGGTCAGCGAGGTCCCAAGAATGGACTCATTTTCCCATTTTCCCTGTGCTTTTTCGCTGACCTGGTGGCCGAGGAATAAGTCGAATATGATTTTGCTGACAAAAATATTAGCCCCAACAAATGAACGTTGCCGGTTGAACCGGAAGTCGTTGAAATAAAAGAATGATTCGGATGAACAGTAAGGAGCAATCCTTTTTAATTTGATGTAACTGATTTGCACCCTGTTTCTGTAACGGTTAATGAGATCGCCGTCCATGCACCGGAATTCCCAGCGGTTTCTGTCCGAAAATTCCCAGCTGTTGCCGGTTTTCAGGTAAAACAAATGAACCATCGGGCGGTACTCTGCATGATATTTTTTCGCTTCTTTTTCATATTCCTGTTTATAACCCAATCCAAAGCGTAAATTGTGGTTCAAGGGAAAATCAAAGGTAAATTGAGAAAAGTTAAGATACCATTCGCCACGGGGTGAGAAGTAATTGGAATTTTCTAAAGTCAGTGCAATATTTCTGAATTCTGTTTCAGCGCCAATTGAAACCCAGGTTTCAAATTTTTTAGCATTAGCCGGGATGATGTGAAAGAAGTTTATAGTAAAAAGAATAAACATAAATTTATTCCCCTGGCAGCCAGTGTAAATACGAAAAGAAGACATGGTGAGAAATGGTTTTGTAAATTTTTAGTGCTGTAAACATACAAATTAATATTTATGGTTTACCGATGATAAAAAAGAAAATCAGGGTTGCGTTTCGCTGATTAAGCAAAGCGGATTTTCATCAGAGGTTATGTTTGCTGGGAGTTTATCTTTCAGCCAGGTTCTTTTCATCGGTCCACACAATTTGGTTGAGTTCGTTCATCAGCGAATCTTTCAGCAGAATGTATTGGGGCATATTTATTTCTTTCACCGGTTCAATGGGAGGGGCTTCCACCGTGAGGGGATCGACCGGTGTTCCGTTTTTATGAACCCTGAAATCGAGGTGCGGGCCGGTCGATAAACCGGTGGAACCTACAAATCCAATAACTTGTCCCTGTTTAACGCGGGCTCCTTGCACAATTCCGCTGGCAAATCCTGAAAGGTGCATATACGTGGTAGTGTAAACCGAATTGTGTCTGATAGCCACATAATTTCCCCCTCCACCTGACTGGAATGCGCGGGTAATAACTGTCCCGTCGCCAATGCTCATTACGGGTGTTCCCTTTGGTGCGGCGTAATCAACACCATGATGCGCCCGCCGGATTCGCAAAATTGGGTGCATCCGGCCGTGGGAAAACCTCGAACTGATTCGGTAATAATCAAGTGGTGCTTTTCGGAAAGCCCGGCGAAGGCTAACCCCGGTTTCATCGAAATAATCAAACCGGTCGTCCTGGAAAAAACGGAAAGCGTAGTGTTCCTTGCCGTAATGGTCAAACTGCACGGCGTGAATATCGCCCAAACCGATGGAAACTGAATCCACAAAAAGTTCGTCGTAAATCACCCTGAAACGGTCACCTTTTTGTATTCCGAAGAAATCGATGGTCCAGGCATAGATATCCGACATTTCGAGCGCCAGCATGGGGTCGAGATGGTTGTCGGTCATGGTGTTCCACAACGACGAATGGATCACCCCCTGGGCAGTCCGTTTTTTTACCACTGTTTCTTTTTCACCCCGGTAAACCCTTAGCGAATCGAACAGTTCGTACACGAAATATTCGGTAGCCGAGTTTTCGTAAACAAAATACCGCGCCTGTCTGCCCGAATCAGGGGATAAAAAAAATGTATAGGGATTTCCGCTTTTAATCTTTCTGACATCGAAAATCCCTTTTGATTTTTGTGCAATCTGATCAACGACGCCCATCCCGATTCCGTTGCCATTTAAAATCTGGCCAAGGTATTCGTTCGATTTAACCTTACCTTCGACAATAAAAAAGGAATCAACCGGGAGTCCGTATTTTAGCACAGGTTGTGCGGCAACAGGCAACTCTTCCTGCTTTCTAGTATTGTTTTGACACGAATAAAACGAAATTACTGATAGGATGAATCCTGCTGAAATCAGTATGGGTTTTATGGATAGCTTCATTGTATTTTTTGTTGAAAAGCAAAAATAGAAAAACTAATGGGAAAAGGATGGTTGAAAAAAAAACAAAAAGCAGAAGAAAGACTCCAAATTAGTTCATGAATCTGCATAAATTATTATGATGAGCACCCCGGTTTTAAGTTTTATAATTTTAGTTTTTCAAATCCCTGACCATAAACGCCCATCACACTGGCCATGGAAATAAAAGCGTTGGGATCGATTTCCTTGATTTTTCGGAAAATGGCGCTGGTTTCCTTTTTTCTGACAATCGACATCACAATTTTGATATTTTCCTTGGTGTACCAGCCCACCCCGTCGAAAACCGTAACACCTCGTACCGCTTCTTTGGTGATGAAATCAGCTATTTCTTCGTGTTTCGATGAAAAGATAAACATCTGAGCCGATCGGTTGGCGCCACTCAGGAATGAATCGAGAGAATAGGAAACAACCCACATGGTGACATAGCCGTAAACCAGTTTTTCGGGTGACTGAAAAACGAAATATGATGAGGCGATAATGATGACATCGCAGTACATGATAATGCGGCCCGGGCTAACGTTGCGGTATTTCATTACAATCATGGCGAAGATATCAGTTCCGCCGGTACTCCCCCCCCGCGAAAACACCATACCCAGCCCGATACCGCCGGCCATCCCACCCAGCACGGCCGATAAAAAGGTATCGTCAACAATTGGTTTTTTAATGATATTCTGGAAAACAGCAAAGAAGATGGTTAAAACAACAATGCTGTAAATGGTTTTCACGCCAAAATTGGCTCCGAGGATTTTGATTGCAATCAGTACGAGTACCGCATTGATGGCCAGAAAAGTGATGCTCACCGGAATTTTTGTAGCGAAATAAACGACGGCTGCAATTCCACTTACACCTCCGCCGGTAATTTCAGCCGGGATAAGAAAAAGCAACCACCCCATAACAAACATGAGTAATCCAAAGGTTATGATGGCATAGTCTTTTATGGTTGCCGTTAGTTTTGGATTCATTTGCATTAATTCTGTAACCATCGCAAGTTAATTGATTTCCTGAAAATTATTGTTAAAACGGCCGCAAAAGAACAAACGGTTTTGATAATAAATGGTGAGCTTTGTCAGGATAGGGTGAAATTAAAGGAGATTTAAGATTGAACTCCATTTGAAAAATTGAGATGGATTGTTTTGATGCCAAATCAAAGTATTCAGAAACCAGAAAAGTATCTTTCCTCCCTGTTGTTATAAAAAAAAGAAGAGGATGTATCGGGTACATCCTCTTCGTTTGGTTCAAATTTAAAGGTTTTATCTCTTAATATAATCTGTTCCGTACGGATAGCGCTGCGGACGGCTTAACATGGAGTTAGCCAGATCGTTGTCAATAAAACGTTCCGCTTTGGGATCCCATTTTAATATCCCCGGAATCTTCATGGCAATGTGGCTGATGAGGCAAACCGTACAGGCGCGGTGACCAATTTCAACAGGAGAAATGGGTTGTTTGCGCGACTGAATGCAATCGAGCCAGTTTCCGTGCTGTTCCTTGCTTTCGTACAGGTGGATTTCGTTTTCGCCTATTTTTGATTCGAGAATTTTCGGGTCGCTGGCGTCGAGCGCTTTGGTAGCGCCTGCCGGAATCGGGTCGCTGGCTGTGGCACGGTAAGCGCCGCGGGTAACAAAAATCCATCCTTCGGTCCCTTCATACCGGATCCCGTTCGGGAACCCGCCGCTGGTATAAACGGTAATGCCGTTTTCATATTGGTGTTTTACCATAAAATCGCCATGAACATTCCAGCTTCCGGTTTTGGGAAATTCTGCCACAGCTTCTACCGAGATGGGCCCGGTATATTCGGTATCCATGCCCCAGGCTGCCGAGTCGTAGTGGTGCTGTCCCCAGCCGGTAATCATGCCGGCGCCGTAATTTTCGTGACGCAGCCAGCCCGGACGGCCGTATCCCACCTGCGGGTGGACCAGGTTTTCAGTGTAGGGAATTTCGGGCGTGGTTCCCAGCCACATGTCGAAGTTCAGGTTTTTGGGAACCGGCATTTCAGGGAAAACAGGGCCGGCCGGATCGCCCGGCAAACCAATTTTTACGGTATGAACTTTCCCGATTCTGCCGTTTCTCACCAATTCGGCAGCCACCCTGAACTGGGTGTCGGAACGTTGTTGTGTCCCA